>JALVDQ010000332.1 GCA_027008885.1 Thiotrichaceae bacterium
TGAAAAGCTGTGGCAAATAGCGTCGAAGAAATCCATGCCTGCAATATAATAGGCAATGGTGCAGATGACAGTAAATGTCACATAAATAATCCAGAGCAATTTTGCCGTTTCCTTGATTCGCGGGGTAAGTTTTGAGTCTTTTGCAGGACCAGGAGCCTCGGCACGATAAAGCTGGATACCACCGATGCCAAGCAGGGGGAGAATGGCGATTGCCAGTACAATGATGCCCATGCCACCAAGCCACTGTAATTGCTGGCGGTAAAAAAGAATTGATTTGGGTAGCTCATCAAGTCCGGTAATGACCGTAGCGCCAGTGGTTGTTAGCCCTGAAACAGACTCGAAGACGGCATCAGCCAGTGATATTTGCAGTACATTTGAAAACAGAAAAGGTGCGGCACCTGATACTCCCAGTACCACCCAAAATAGCACCACAACCAGGAAGCCTTCGCGCAGGCGTAGTTCTCTTTTTTTATTACGCGCAGGTAGCCAGATAGCAATGCCGACACCAAGCACCAGAAAAAAACCCTTGATAAAGGGACTCACTGAAAGATCATCGTAAAGTAGCCCAATCACAGCAGGCGGCAACATGCTAAAACTGAATACGATCAGTAAAAGTCCAAGAATACGCTGGATGACAAGTAAGTGCATAATAAAAGGGATTAAATGTAGCCCACGCCGACCTGAAACATTTTCTCTACTGCGGAAACATAGCGTTTGTCCGCAAGAAACAGGATAACATGGTCATTTTCTTCAATCTCGGTATCCTGATGGGGGATAATAACTTCATCCTCATTGCGTACAATAGCTCCGATCATTGCTCCGGGTGGGAGTTTTAGATCGGCATGTTTTCGACCAACGACCCTGGAATTGTCCTTGTCTCCGTGGGCGACCACTTCGATTACCTCGGCAGCGCCTTTTCGCAGTGAGTGAACCGCTATCACATCGCCACCCCGAATATGCGCCAGCAGGGCACCAATGGTTATTTGCTGCGGGGATACGGCATGATCAACATTGGCATTCTCAATCAGGTCTATATATCCGGTTTTATTTACCAGCGACATGACCTTGCGCGCACCCAGACGTTTTGCGAGCATGGCGGATAAAATATTTGCTTCATCATCATTGGTTAAAGCGCAAAAAATATCAATCTCGGCAATATTTTCTTCAACCAGCAAGGTTTCATCAGCTACATCCCCTTCGAGAACAATGGTTTTGTCGAGGGTTTCTGCAAGCAGATTGGCAACCTCTGGTGATTTTTCAATGATTTTTACCTGGTAGCGTCCTTCTTCCAACACGCTCGCAAGTCGTTTTCCAATATTTCCTCCTCCTGCAATCATAATGCGTTTATAGGGTTTTTCAACGCTACGCAGTTCACTCACAACGGCACGAATATGCAAGGCGCTGGCAATCACAAAAATTTCGTCATTGGCTTCAATCACGGTATCGCCATCAGGAGTGATTGATTTTTCATTGCGAAAAACAGCGACAACACGCGCTTTGACTTCAGGCAGATGTTCTCCCAGTTCACTGATTGCATGACCAACAAGAGGACCGTCATGGCAGGCTTTGACTGATACAAGTCTTACCTTGTCGTTGGCAAAATCAATAACCTGTAATGTCCCGGGATTGGCAATCAGGCGTTGAATGTGGCGGGTGATTAATTCTTCCGGGCTGATTATAACATCGACGGGAATGCCTTCTGGCGAGAATAATTCCTGGTGTTGCAAATAGCCTGAAGCACGCACCCGGGCTATTTTTTTGGGTGTGCGAAACAGGCTATAGGCAACCTGGCAAGACAGCATATTGACTTCATCGCTGTTTGTTACAGCAATCAGCATGTCGGCATCATTAACGCTTGACTGTTCAAGCACGTCGGGATGAGAGGCATATCCACAACGGGTATGCACATCGAGTTTTTCGCGTAGCTCTCTTAGTGAATTTTTGTCTGTATCAATAATGGTAATATCATTATCTTCATTTACCAGGTTGCGTGCCAATGAGCTGCCAACCTGTCCTGCCCCCAATATAACTATATTCACTGCCCGATTTCCCTCAGTTTAAAGCCCTAAATAACTGGCTTTCCCCATTAAAGCCAGCATAAGATATTGCAACAAGTTACGATTTGTTACCATATTTCTTTGGGTCAATTTTCAGGGAGCGCATTTTTCGATAAAGATGGGTGCGTTCCATTTTAACCAGCTCCGCCAGTTTGCTGACGTTGCCATTGACCTGTTGCAGTTGATAGTCAAGGTAATCATGCTCAAACTGTTCTCTTGCCTGTCTTAGTGGCAAGTCAAACAGACTGCTTGGTTTTTCGACAACTGACTGTGTAAAAATAGGGATGTCTGTGCCCACCGCTTCTTCCACCTCTTCCTGGGTGATTTCGGCATCTACACCCATAATCAGCAGACGCTGCACCAGATTGCGTAGCTCCCGGATATTACCAAACCATTGGTAATTTCTTAAATAGTTTTGTGCCGAAACAGAGAAATGCCGATAAGGCAGGCTGTCTTGCTCGGTCAGCTGATCCACATAATAATTCAACAATTCAGGCACATCTTCCGGATGTTCGTTCAAGGGCGGGATCACCAAAGGAACAATATTAATTTGTGAATATAAATCTTTATCGAAAAGTTCATTGCTTACATCATCGCGCAGGTCATGCCGGGAAGAAAAGATAAGCATGAGATCCAGAGTGATTTGGTCGTGCCCGTTGATGCGGGTGTAATAGCCCTCACGCAGGGTGCTCACCAGGCGTTTTTGTATGTCCTTTGGCAGTGCTGCGATGTCAGAGAGGTAAAGCGTACCACTGCGCGACTCGTCCAGAAGTCCGTAGTGTACCTTTTCACCCTGTTCCCAGCCAAAAAGTGCCTTGCCTATATTATTCGCATCAAATGAAGACACTGTTGCCTTTACAAAAGGATGATCCCTGTTTTTACTGTTATTGTGCAGGTATCTGGCAAATACTTCTTTGCCGACACCCGATTCCCCATAAATCAGTACCACATTATTGTGCTGCGCTACCCGTTTTGCCTGTTCGCGCAGGTTTACCATTATTTTGCTGCTACCAATAGGCTGACTCGGTGTTTTGACCTGGTCACGCAAGCCCTTGTTTTCCTGGGCAAGTTTTTCAGAGCGCAGTGCATTTTCAATGGTGAGTAACATTTTTGCCATTGATAGTGGTTTTTCAATAAAGTCATAAGCGCCCAGACGGGTTGCCTCAATGGCTGTTTCAATGGTGCCATGCCCTGACATCATAATCACCGGACTGCTTAGTGAGCCACCTTTTTGCCAGCTTTTAAGGAGTGAAATACCGTCTTCGCCTGGCATCCAGATATCCAGCAATACCAGGTCAGGTCGTCTTTTTCGGCGTAGTTCTTTTGCCTGTTCTGCATCTTCTGCAACGGCAACTTCGTAGCCTTCGTCTTCAAGTATTTCACTGACTAACTGGCGAATATCCGGTTCATCATCGACTACTAGAATAAACTGTGCTGCCATAATATCCCTCTTGTTTTTTAGTACCCGTTCAAAATTAATTTAACAAAATTTTGTTTGGGTGCTTATGTTTAAACGCCCCGTTTAACAACAGGTAAATAAATACTGATAGTAGCACCATTGTCCATATTATTCTTTGCTGTAACCCAGCCATCGTGTTCTTCAACAATTCTTTTTACAATTGCCAGACCCAGACCGGTACCTTTTATCTTGGTGGTTTTATACGGTTCAAACAGGTGGGGCAATAGTTCTTCGTCTATCCCGATGCCATTATCACAAACTGTTAATACAAAATAATTGCGTTTGTTATCGTGTTGCTCAACCTTGGAGGAGATCAGCAATAGCGATTCGCTATCTGTCTTCTTTTCCTGCATCGCTTCCAGTGCATTTTTTATCAGGTTAATGAGTAACTGGCGCATTCTGTCGGCATCAGCAGTAATGGCAGGCGCACCTTTCAGGTTTAGCCTGATCTGCACATCAGGCTGACTGGTGCGGTAGAGTTCGGCAACTTCTGTAATGAGATTGTTGATATTGATTTCTTTCAGGTGCAATTCTGGAATGCGGGCATATTCACTAAAGGCATTGACCATTTTCTTCATGGTGTCAACCTGATTGATTATAGTGCTGCTCATGCGTTGCAAGAATGCCGCCTGCTCCTCATCCAGCAGGGGTTTGATACGGTGTTGCAGGCGTTCAGCCGAAAGCTGGATGGGGGTTAAGGGGTTTTTGATCTCGTGCGCGAGTCGTCTCGCCACTTCACTCCAGGCGGCATCATGTTCTGACTGGATCACCTTGCTAATATCATCAAATACGAGGACAAATCCCTGGGTTCCATCCAGTGATTCAGGCAATACAGCGCCACGACAAACGATAGTGTGCTTGCTTCCGGCAAAATACAGATTGGCTTCGGTTTGCCATTCCTGGTGGTCGCTCTCTTTGGTGTCTTCAATATCCAGATAAGGCAGAATAATGTCACACAGAGGGAACAGCTCGGGCGTTTCTGTCAGCAGTGTTTCCAGTGTCTGCCCCTTGAATTGTTGTAAAGGAGCCTGAAAAAGGTGCTCTGCGGCTGTATTCACGCGGCGAATGACCTGATCATCATCCAGTGTTATGACCCCCGATGTGAGATTGTCGAGAACGATATTAAGATAATCGTGCTGGCGTTGCATTTGTAGCTGGCTTTGTTCACTTTCTTTTCGGGCAGCAGATAAACGTGCAGTCATGGCATTAAATGAGCGAGCCAGCAGGCTAAAATCATCTTTTGCGGCAACCGTGAGCTTTGTTTGCAAGTTACCCGATGCAACAGACTGGGTGCCTTCGAGCAGTTCCCTGATGGGTTTGGTGAGGCGTAGTGAATATAAAAAGGCCGCCCACACCGAGAACAGGATGGAAAGGAGCATAATGAGCAACAGGGTCATGCGAAAACTTTGCTTGATTCTTTCGCGGTTAAAACTGATTTCCTTATAGTCGTTGTAGGTATTTTGAACGCTTTCGGCAAGCAGCAGCTCTTTTTCTGAAAAAGTAAAAAGTGCCGTCAGGATGAGTGTTTTTCTGCCTGCGCCGGGTGACATTGTGATTGCAACCCGCGAAAAAAGACCATCTTTTCCCGCAGGTTCCAGCTGGTACATATAGCCACGACTGGAAATTTTGCGAAAAATATCATCGGTAGGAAAGTGCGGCAGTAATTCGCCTGCATCATTACCACTATAAACCAGCACGCGCTTGTTATTGCCCAGCAGGACAATTTCAAAAGCCCCCATCTCGCGCAGTTGTCTGTCAATAAATGCCGGATAGTCCAGTTCGTCAATACTTTCAAGCGCCTTCGACATACGTTCCAGATCAAACAGGTGTTGGCGCATTCTGACATCCAGGGAGCTTCTTGCCAGTTCCAGTGAATCATCCAGCGCGCCCTCAATTTTTATATTGAACCAGTTATCAATCCGGTCACCAATAAAATTCAGCGAAAAGTATGAGACCACGAGTACAGGTAAAATGGTCAACAAGGTGAAAGCGTACATAAGACGCAGGGTAAAACGTGAACCCGCCTTGCCAGAGCGCAGGTAATGAAAAGCCTTGACTACGTTGATAATAATCAGGGTGGCAAGGATTATAAAGATACTGATATTCAGCGGAACAAGCCAGTCGCTGATAGCACTTGATTGTTCGGGGTTGCTGGTGGTGATGCTCAAGAGAACGAGCGATACCGTCAGCATCAGGAAAGTTACGCCAACCGGAAGAACCTGAAAAAAAAACGTTCTTACGGTAATGGCCACAAAACACCCTCACTCGTTAATTTAAACTTGTTGCTGAAAAATGACTGGATTTTTAGTGGCAAACGCATGGAGGCGGGAACCATATCCGCTATTGCAAACAAGGAATATTTGCCCGACTGTAATGGCGCGTCAATTTTAGGTAAATCGTACTTGCGTAACTCCCCCAGTTTTCTCAGGGCTGCGGGTAGCGTCGAAAAATTCCAGTGCTCATTGGTATCGTAACGACTCAGGAGATAATGCCTGCTCAGGGCATGGTATTTTAATTCATAGGTAACGGTGAGTAGTGGTATATCATGGTCAAACCACCATTCCTGATGCTCTCTAAGGCGAAACTGCACTCTGGCTTTCAGGCTTATGCCATTGAGCAATGCTTTGTGCAAATAATCCGACAAGCTAAATTCAATACGCGTCAGAACCTGATATTTAGCCGCATGACCGCTTAGCCTGAAGTCCCTGAAATCAATCTCGCCTGCCATTGCTGAAAATGATACCAGGGATAACAGCATAAGGACGCAGAGAGCATATTGTATTTTGATGCAATACTTCATAGGTATAATTTTAGCATTATTAGGCGATGAATGTATGAACCGGAGAGACAGGGGGGCAGGATACAGATTATGCGCTCACGACAGGAGTCGAACCTGTGACCCTCCGCTTAGGAGGCGGATGCTCTATCCATCTGAGCTACGCGAGCGAGCTGCTGATTATAGCAATTATTAGCAACTAATTACCAATAAGATTTGTTTTTTGATACCTGGATTTTTAAGTCCCTGTGCGATAACAGGGATGGGAGAAAGACTGAGGAAATTATTAGCTCTTCTTTCTTAAGAGGTGTCAAGGTGAATAAATAGAGGTTATACTCCCCAGTCTTTAAGCTTTAATTTTAAATACTTAGTTCTTTATGCCCTCTGCACAAAATAATGACGTTTCTGGCGAAATAATTGAAGAATTCCGTTTAAGCATGAACGATTTTAATTCTGCCATGCAAGCACACCAGGATTCTTCATTGCGTATAGCCAAACGTACCACGCAGATAATACGCTTTAGTCTGTTAGGTTTTGCCGTACTGGGAATCGCCATGTTCTTTCTGATCTGGACATTAAGCAGCAATATGAACAAAATTACGCATCATATGCACGTTATGTCTGTTGGTATTAAGTCCATGCAGCAAGATTTTCATCAGGTTTCCAGGGATCTTCAGTCGATCAAAAAGGATTTTACCTTTGCAAGAAAGGATATGACCGCATTAAAAAACTCAGCTGCGTTTATACAGACTGATATTTCCAGACTGAATCAGAGTGTAGCAGGTATGGGTGGCGATATGGTTACCATTCGCAGGATTCTGGCGCAAACAGATAAAAGTATTCACCAGATGGATATAAGTGTCAACGGGCTGGATCGAAAGGTAGGGTTACTCACAATTAGTCTTGGTGGTATAGCAGGGAATATTAGCCGCATAAGCCGCGATATAAATACCATGTCAGCACCTGTGCGCGCGTTTGGCTTTAAACGCGGTTTAAAATAAATACGTTAGGAGTCTGTCCGAAAATAGTGAGCCTACTGCGGAAAAGCTGAATTTGGCTAGATTTTCCCTCAATTTTCGTCAAATAGAACAACTATTCGCCTCAAATTGATAAAAAATCTAGCTCAAATCAGCTTTCCCTAGCTACGACTCATATTCTCAGACAGACTCCTCGCTACGACTCATATTCTCAGACAGACTCCTAGAAACGCTTGTTCTAAAATGATTTGTTTAAATAATAACCAATATAAAGGGCGAACCCGTATCCTTTTATCAATAAATATAATCCAGGCATCAATAAAACAAAAAGACAACACAACTAAAGTTGTTTGATAGATAAAATTCTCACCTGTTTAATTCAATTTGATTTCTTCCTGTTGCTCTAACTTGGCACGCTAACTATTTGTCTTTTCAAAAAGTTTTTCCACAAAACAAATATTTGTTTTGTGGAAAAATAGTGCTAATATTGGTTAAAAGTGGTAATTTGTGGGGAATAGTGGTTTTTTATTCCATAAGGCTGAGGCCCGCCTGATTACCAGATACTCTCAAGTAATCAAAAAGAAAAACAAAGTAAAATCAAAGCATTGGAATACATGTTTAAAGGAATCTCAAACTTAAATATCGATAGCAAGGGGCGAATAGCCATTCCGACCAAGTATCGTGACGAGATTAAATCCAGGCATGAGGGGCAAATGGTTTTAACGGTAGATCATGCAGATCGCTGCCTGGTTCTGTATCCGATGGAGGACTGGCTGGAAACAGAAGAGAAATTGATGAGTATGCCAAACCTTGATGCCGACGTAAGAATAATGAAACGTTTGATTCTGGGTCATGCCAATGATGTTGAAATGGATGCTCAGGGAAGAATTACCCTGCAACCACTGTTACGGGAATATGCAAATATGAACAAAAAACTCGTAATGATTGGTCAGGGAAATAAATTTGAATTATGGGATGAAGATTCCTGGAATGACGGTCTGGAAATAATGACCAAGGTCGCGCCAGTGAACATCCAGAATAATGAAGAATTGAAGAAGCTCTCAATTTAATTGTGATTGATTGCTTTAAACATGAAACAGTGCTGCTGCATGAGGCAGTAAAAGCACTGAATATTAAGGCAGATGGTATCTATATAGATGCCACTTTTGGTCGCGGCGGACATTCGACCGAAATTTTAAAGCAATTAGGCTCAAAAGGTCGATTGCTGCTTATTGATAAAGATCCGCTTGCCATTTCTCATGCGCGAGAAGTGTATCAGGATGATGGGCGGGTACTGATCTGGCAGGGGTCTTTTAAAGACTTTCCTGGTGCCCTGCAAGCGTTTGGTTTTGCAAGGACAGATGGAATCTTGCTGGATTTGGGGGTGTCTTCACCTCAACTGGATGACGCCTCGCGTGGTTTTAGTTTTATGCGTGATGGTGATCTTGATATGCGTATGGATCCTGATTCAGGAAAAAGCGCGGCCGAGTGGATAGCAACGGCGTCTGAAGAACAGATTGCTGATGTTATCTATCGTTATGGTGAAGATAAACTCTCTCGCAGAATAGCGAGGACAATCGTGGAAAGAAGAGCTGAAAAGCCAATTCGCAGTACGTTGCAGCTGGCAGATATTATTGCTTCTTCGATTCCACTGCGATTACAAAAGAAAGAGCCGGGAAAACATCCGGCAACGCGCAGTTTTCAGGCAATACGGATTTTTATAAATCATGAGCTTGATGATTTGATTGGCTGTCTGGATAACGCAAAAGAATATCTGAACGTTAAAGGACGGCTGGTTGTGATTAGTTTTCATTCACTTGAAGACAGAATTGTAAAACGGTTTTTGAAAGCAGAGTCAAATGCTCCGCGTTTGCCTCGTGGATTACCCGTTATGGATGATCAGCTTTCGCGTCCCGCCTTTAAATTAATAGGAAAGGCGGTTAAACCTTCGAAACAGGAAGTCGAAGGAAATATACGCTCGCGTAGTGCGATTATGCGTGTTGGAGAAAAGCAATGACTGCAAACATGAATCAGTACAGGAAACCACAGGAAAGTAGCGCAAACTGGAAATTGCCACTGTTGCTGGTGTTATTTGTGAGCGTAATTTTTGTTGCGCTCAAAATTGTTGTGCACAGACATCAGTCGCGTGCCATGTTTATGCAGCTGCAACAACTTGAAAAACAAAGAGACACTTTGGCGGCACAATGGAGTCGCCTGAAGCTGGAACAGGGGACGCAACTCAATCAGGTGCGCGTAGAACGACTAGCGCAGCGTGAGTTGGGTATGATGATGCCAAAAAAATCAGAAATAAAAATTGTGCGGGAGACAATAAACGTAAATACACGAGCAATGGTTAGAGTGCCTGAGACACCAGAAGTTGCCTCTGAAATAGCCATGAGCGGCTTGAAGGCAAAGTGAGGTAAAAGGTAACAGGTAGCGGAAAGATGGCGAGAAAAAACTATAGCAAACGTAAAAACCGCAGAGGGGCTTCAAATGTCCCTCCGGTTTACCGTGGGCGTCGCTTGATTCTAATGTTGGTACTACTGACAGGTATTGCCGTGCTTCTGGGTCGTGCAGTTTATCTCGAGGTTTTTCAGCAATCCTGGCTAAAACAGCAGGCAGGAAAACGACAGTTGCGTACAGTCATTATTCCACCCTATCGTGGCATGATCGTTGATCGAAATGGTGAGTCGCTTGCGATTAGTTCTCCGGCAGAGTCGATTACCATGAATCCGCGCAAGATTCTGGAGGAGCAAAGAAAGCTGCGAAAAATGGCAGCCTCAGCGGATGCTATCGAGGCTGAAGTTGCAAAATCAAATCTGCAAACAATGCGCAATAACCTGCATCAGGTGGAGCAAATCCTGAAAATGAGTGAGGGCTCACTGCAAGATAAAATACAGGGCATGTCCGGCAGAAGCTTTTATTATCTGGCAAGACAACTGGAGCCTGAAAAAGCACAGCAAATAGATGATCTTAATATTCCCGGAATCTATTCAAAACGCGAATACAAGCGTTTTTATCCCATGGGTGAAACAACTTCGCATGTTGTCGGTTTTACCGATACTGATGATGGCGGTATCGAGGGTATAGAAAGAATGTTGAATGACCGCCTTGCCGGACGCCCTGGCAAAATCAGGGTCATCAGGGACGGACGTGGACGGCTGGTTGAAAGCATTAAGGAAATTGAAACCATGATTCCGGGTGAAACGGTACAGTTAAGCCTTGATCATCGTATTCAGTACAGTGCCTATAAGCTCCTGAAAGGTGAAATATACAAGTTGAATGCAATTTCAGGGTCGGTCGTGGTGCTGGATGTGCAGACAGGTGAAGTATTGGCGCTTGCCAATATGCCTGGCTTTAATCCAAACAACCGTAAATCGTTCAAGCCATATAATTATCGCAATCGTGCGGTGGTTGATGCCTTTGAGCCTGGTTCAACACTCAAGCCACTAACCATCGCGGCAGCACTTGAGGCGCGCGTGATCGGCAAGGATGTCTTGATTGATACCTCCCCCGGAAAATACAAGGTGGGCAAGATGGTCATAAGAGATCCGATAAATTATGGCTCCTTAAGTCTGTCCCGAATCCTGGCAAAGTCCAGTAACGTCGGTGCCAGTAAAATCGCCTTGTTAATGAAATCCAAAGATCACTGGAAATTTTTAAACCGGCTTGGTCTGGGGCGCAGACCGGATGCCGGCTTCTTTAGCGAAACCGATGGCAACCTCCCCTATTATGATAAATGGGGCAGGGTGGACAAGGCATCGCATGGTTACGGTTACGGCATCTCTGTCAGCCTGTTGCAACTTGCACAGGCTTATTCAGTTTTTGCAACGGGTGGAATCCTCAATCCGGTAACGGTAATGAAGCGCAACCGTAAACCTCTGGGGCAGCGTGTTATGTCCGAAGCAAATGCCAATGCGGTTTTGAAAATGATGCGGGCAGTGGTACAGCCAAAGGCAACCGGAAAGAATGCTGCGATTGATGGTTATCACGTCGCAGGGAAAACAGGTACAGCCTATAAGCTGATTAATAAACGCTATAGTAAACAGCACAAGATTGTGAGCTTTATCGGTATTGCGCCTGCAACAAAACCGCGTCTGGTTGTGGCAGTGATGATCAATGATCCGAAAGTAAAGAAAGTCAGTGGTGGTCGTTTGGCGGCGCCATTATTTGCCAAAATCATGTCGAATGCCTTGCGTGTGCTGGATATTGCACCAGACAACATTGGCAAAAATTTCGGTAAAAAAATGGCAGCGATTGATGGAGGTGCACGTTAATGAATCACTCCAGACACCAGTCAATACGAGCAGTACAGCCATTAAACCTTTCACAAAGCCTTGCCACCTTGCTGAAAGGTATCGTTACTGTTTCTCCCCGTGAGGACTGCATCGTCAGCTCAATAACCCAGGACAGCCGCGAGGTTGTCAAGGGCAGTTTGTTTGTGGCATTAAAAGGTCTGTCGCAGCACGGTTTGAAATATGCAGAAGAGGTGCAAAAACAGGGTGCCAGCGCGATTCTCTGGGAAGCAGATGCCACAGAAAATGATTTGGAAAGCTATGTCGCAAACCTGGTTATCCCCTGTCTTGCCGTTAGCAATCTGCGCTCCCACTTGGGGCTGATAGCAGATCGCTTTTATCACTCACCCAGCCAGTCCCTGAATGTTATCGGAATTACAGGAACGGATGGCAAAACCAGCGTGAGTCACTTTCTGGCGCAATCCCTGGATGATTGTGCGGTAATCGGCACCATAGGAACTGGTATACCGGGTAAGCTGCAAAAAGCAACACATACGACACCGGATGTATTGAGTGTGCACAAGACTCTGGCAGAGTTGAAATCACAGGGCATACGCAGTGTGGCGATGGAAGTTTCCTCGCACGCGCTTGATCAGGGACGGGTAGACCAGGTTGATTTTGATGTCGCCGTATTGACTAACCTCAGCCGTGATCATCTTGACTACCACAAAACAGTGGAAGCCTATGCAGAGGCAAAAGCAAAGCTGTTTGACTGGTCTGGCTTAAACAAGCGGGTGATTAACCTCGATGATGCCTTTGGACAAAAACTATTAAAAAAGGGGGGGGATGGGTATCTCTATTCAATTACCGAGCCTGAGTCTTCCGCTAACCGTTTTAAGAGCGACAAGAGACGCTTAAGCGCAAAAATAACCGCAAAAAATGCCCGTTTTTCAGAAACAGGAATTAGCGCCACAATTCTGCTGGAGAATCCATCTGCCAAGAAGCAGAAAAATGAGCAAGGTGAACTGAATGTAAAAGTTTTGGGACGCTTTAATCTGAGTAATCTGTTGGCAACTCTGGCGACCATGCTGGCTCTTGGCGAATCACTGGATACAGCCTTGCAACGTATCAACCAGGTTCAGACAGTAGAAGGACGCATGCAGAAGGTTTCTGACTCTGATGTGCTCGTCGTGGTAGATTTTGCGCACACACCGAATGCGCTGGAGACTGTTCTGAAAGCCTTGCGTGAACATACCCGCAAGCAACTGATTTGCGTCTTTGGCTGTGGTGGTGATCGTGATGCAGGCAAGCGCCCCCTGATGGCAGCAGTCGCGGAAGCGCAGGCGGATGTGGTGATTACGACGGATGACAATCCGCGCACCGAAGACCCTGAAAAAATTATGCAGGATATTATGGCAGGTTTTCGGCAGCCCCAACGTGTTACGGTTGAGCATGATCGCGCTGCCGCGATTCAAATTGCGCTGCAACAGGCAGGCAAAGGTGATGTTGTGCTGATTGCCGGAAAAGGGCACGAAAAAGTGCAGATTACGGCAAATGGCACGATACCTTTTAGTGACCAGGAGCAGGCAAGCAGAGTCTTGCAGGAGATGGCGGCATGAGCTGGTTGACACTGCAAAAAATAGCAAAAATGACGGGGGGTGGGTTATACCGCTGTGATAATCCCGATTTGATGGTTGAATCGCTTGCAACGGATTCGCGTCAGGTAAAGCCCGATCAGCTCTTTATCGCAATCCGGGGAGAGCGCTTTGATGCGCATGATTTTGTTGATGCTCTGCCAGGCAAAGCGGCGGCTGCACTCGTACATAAAAAAATAGACTGTGATTTGCCGCAAATTGTTGTGCCGGATACCTTGAACGCACTGGCTGATTTTGCAGCAGAATGGCGCAAGCAGTTCAGCAGACCCGTTGTTGCTCTGACGGGCAGTAATGGCAAAACCACTCTCAAAGAAATGATCGCCACAATTTTGTCTTTGCAGGGAAAGGTTCTGGCAACTCACGGCAATCTGAATAACAACATTGGTATGCCATTGACATTATTACGTTTACGCAAAGAACATGATTTTGCTGTCATCGAAATGGGTGCCAATCATTTTAAGGAAATAGAGTTTCTCACAAAAATAGCGCGCCCTGATGTGGCTGTTGTAAATAATGCAGGCGCAGCACATCTGCAAGGTTTTGGTGACCTGCAAGGTGTAGCAAAAGCAAAAGGCGAGATTTTTGATGGATTGGGGACAAACGGAGTCGCCATTATCAATGCAGATGACCAATTTGCAGATTTTTGGCGTGACTCCAATAAAAACCGCGAGATCATTACCTTTGGTATTGCCAAAACGGCAACAATCAACGGCCAGATCATGTCAGATGGGGGTCTGGTGATCCAGAAAGGCAGTGAACAGATCAGGGTCGATCTGAAACTGCTGGGTCGTCACAATGCCATGAATGCACTTGCGGCAACTGCGGTTGCGACCGCGCTAGGGGTAAAGCTGGAAACAATAGTGAAAGGCTTGGAATCTCTAACTCCAGTTAAAGGAAGATTATTTCCTTTAACTGGTATCTCTAATACACAGATTCTGGATGATACCTACAACGCCAATCCAGATTCTACTGCGGCAGCACTTGAGGTGCTGGCACAAAGAAGTAATACCGCGTTGGTACTGGGCGATATGGCAGAGCTGGGTGAAAACGTGGCTCAACTGCATCAGGCTATCGGTGAAAAGGCGAAAAAAGCGGGTATTGAGCGTATGTATTGTCTCGGTAAATACAGTGCGCTGGCGTGCGAAAAATTTGGAGAAAATGGCAAGAGCTTTCGTGATATGAACGACCTTTTGGCAACACTCAAAAAGGAAGTGACCGAAAATATGACGATTTTGATCAAGGGATCACGCTCAATGCGAATGGAACGGGCTGTCGAAGGGCTTACTTTGGGGAATATTGCATAATGCTTGTCGCTTTATTTGAATGGTTGTCACAATTTTATTCGGGCTTTGGTGCTTTTCAGTATCTGACGTTGCGGGCAATTTTGGTGATTTTGACTGCACTGGGTATCTCGCTGATGTTTGGTCCCCGCATGATCAGGGCATTAACCAACCTGAAAATGGGTCAGCCTATTCGTGATGATGGTCCACAAACACATCTGGCAAAGGCGGGAACACCGACCATGGGTGGCGCGTTGATTTTGTTTTCAATCGCTTTTTCAACCCTCCTCTGGTCTGATTTGAGCAATCATTATGTGTGGCTGGTTTTGTTTGTGAGTGTCGGCTCGGGCTTGATTGGTGGTTATGATGACTTCCTCAAGCTAAAGGAAAAAAACAGCAAGGGTCTGGCATCGCGCTGGAAATATCTGGGTTTATCCCTGATTGCTTTATTGGCAGCGGTTTATTTGTATGCAACTGCAAAAACACCTGAGATCACCACCCTGTTTTTTCCGGTATTCAAGGATTTGCAGTGGCAGATGGGCTGGCTGTTTATCCCCTGGAGCTACTTTGTGATTGTAGGAACAAGTAACGCAGTGAATCTTACCGACGGGCTGGACGGGCTGGCAATTATGCCAACCATACTGGTAGCAGCGGCACTGGGCGTATTTGTTTATGCCAGTGGTAACGTCAAGATATCAGAGTACCTGCATATCCCTTACATTGCGGGTATTGGTGAACTTGTTGTTTTTTGTAGTGCAATATTTGGCGCAGGTCTGGGGTTTCTCTGGTTTAACACCTATCCGGCGCAGGTATTTATGGGTGATGTGGGTGCCTTATCACTCGGCGCAGCCCTTGGAATTATCGCTGTTCTGGCTCGTCAGGAACTGGTGCTTGTGATTATGGGAGGTGTCTTTGTGATGGAAGCGGTGTCAGTCATCCTTCAGGTTGGCTCCTACAAATTAAGAGGCAAGCGGATTTTTCGCATGGCTCCCATTCATCATCATTATGAATTAAAGGGCTGGGCAGAGCCCAAGGTTATTGTCAGATTCTGGATTATCACCATAGTTCTGGTGTTAGTGGGACTGGCAACATTAAAAGTACGCTAGTTACGACAACTATACGGCAGCTAAAAGGATATAAACGCAGTAAACGAAATGAATGCAACGCAACAAAAAATAGATTCGGTCATTGTCGGCTTAGGCACGACGGGGCTTTCTGTTGCGCGCTTTTTAGCGAGCCGGAAACAGCCCCGACAGGCAGGCTTTGTTGTGGTTGACAGTCGTGAAAATCCACCTGGAGCAGAAAAACTGCAACAGGACTATGCTGCTACAGAGACTCATTTCGGTGATTTTAAAACGCCCTGGTTGACACAGGCGAAAGAGTTGATTGTCAATCCGGGTATAGCGGTTGCGACTCCTGAAATCCAGTCTGCAAAACGGGCAGGCGTGCGGATTATTGGTGACATCGAGCTGTTTATGCGGCAGCTACAGGAGGGCAAGTCAGATCAGCCAGTGATTGCGGTTACTGGCTCTAATGGCAAAACAACCGTGACTACCCTGCTTGATCTAATGGCTAAAAAATCAGGTATCAAGGTGGCTACAGGAGGCAATATTGGCACGCCAGCACTGGATTTGCTGGATGATCCTGATACCCAACTGTTTGTTCTGGAGTTATCCAGCTACCAGCTTGAAACCACGCCTTCTTTGCACACTCTGGCAGCGGTCATACTGAATGTCTCGGAAGATCATCTGGATCGCTACAATAATGATCTTGATGAATATGCGCAGACCAAAGCGCTCATCTACAGGAATTGCGATCATATTATTTGCAATCGGGATGATGCCTACTCGATGCAATTTGCCTCTGCCCAGGCAGCGGCAGGCGGCAAAACGCTAACCAGTTTTGGTCTGGATGAGCCACACAATGAAGACTATGGTTTACGCCAGAAAGAAGGGCGCATGTGGCTGGTAAAAGGAGAACACCAACTTATACCGGCAGATGAGATCAAGCTGCCAGGCAAGCATAATATCGCCAATGCGCTGGCTGCACTGGCACTGGGCGAAGTAGCAGGCTTAAAGCTTGAGGCAATGTTGCAAGTGCTGCGTGAGTACGCAGGAATGGAGCATCGTACCCAGTGGCTGGCAAACTTGCAGGGGGTCAACTGGTACAACGACTCTAAGGGAACCAATGTGGGTGCGACGCTGGCGGCTCTCGCGGGTCTGCCTGGTAAAACAGTCCTGATTGCAGGTGGGCAGGGCAAAGGCGCGGATTTTTCGCCATTGGCAAAAGTGATCAAAGAAAAAGCCCGTGCGCTTGTTCTGATGGGAGAAGATGCCCAAAAAATATCTGAGGTGACTGATAATTCAGTGACCTGTGTATTTGTAAACAGTATGAGTGAAGCGGTTGCTCAGGCATATCAACTGGCAAACGCAGAAGAACAGGACAATGTGCTGTTATCTCCTGCCTGTGCCAGCTTTGACATGTTTGAAAACTACGCAGCGCGTGGTGACACCTTTATGGATGAGGTCAGGAAGTTGCAACAAGGTTTGAAGCTGCAACAGGGAGCTGAAAATGTTTAAGGAAAAGCTGGCTCAACTATTTGATGATTTTCAACCCTCATGGCAACGCTATGTCGATCGTGGTCTGCTGGTGAGTGTGACCTTACTCATCGGTTTGGGTCTGGTTATGATGATGTCTGCTTCCATCGCGGTAGCAGAAAAGAATTATGGCAACATCTATTTCTTTTTTAACCGGCAGCTCATGTTTCTGGGGCTGGGAATCGCGGTTGCCTTGGTGGTTTATCGAATAAAAACATCTTTCTGGCAGAGCTTTGGTGCAAAATTTATACCCGTTATCTTAATCTTGTTGATAGCGGTGTTATTGCCCGTGATTGGCAAACAGGTGAATGGCAGTTATCGCTGGATAAACCTTGGTGTGATTTCATTGCAGGTTTCCGAACTTGCGAAGCTGATTATGATTATGTACCTCTCCGGCTATCTGGTCAGGCACAGAAAAGAACTAAATCAGCCAGGTTTATACAAGCCATTGATTGTTCCGCTGGTTATTCTGGGCGTAACAGATGCACTGCTGATGCTGGAACCGGATTTTGGCTCGGTCGTGGTGCTGACTGCAACGGGTATTGCCCTGCTTTACCTGGGCGGCTTGCGACTTGCAAGTCTGGCACTGTTGCTGGGTGGTGCCGTTGTTATGATGATACCACTGGTGCTGGTTGGTTATCGTGGTGCGCGCATATCTGCCTTCTGGGACCCTTGGTCACATGCGTCGGGCAAGGCATATCAAACGGTTCATGCGCTTATGGCGGTTGGTGACGGTGGCTGGTTTGGTGCAGGTCTGGGTGCCAGCATACAAAAACTGTTTTATCTGCCGGAAGCACATAACGACTTTATTTTCGCCGTATTAGCCGAAGAACTGGGCTTTGTTGGCATCGTGGTTATCTTGTTGCTGTTTGGCTGGCTGGTACAACGTGCCTTTTTTATCGGTTTCAGGGCAGATCGCGCAAAGCTGCATTTTGCTGCGTATCTGGCTTATGGCATCGGTTTCTGGTTTGGATTTCAGGTGCTTTTCCATATTGGAGTGAATCTGGCGTTATTGCCACCTAAGGGTTTGACTCTGCCACTGATCAGCTATGGTGGCAGTAGCCTGATGGTGACACTTATGGCAATCGCTCTGCTTATGCGGGTACACCGTGATACCGAGATTGCATTATTTGGATTAAGTGAAAAAGAAGTACAAAAGCTTCGCAAGAAAATGGTTAACAAAACCTCAAGGAAGAAATCAACAACAGGCGCTCGTGGCAGAAGAGCCGCAAATGCCGCAACAAAAAGAGGTGTTGGTCATGCGACATGAATTATTGATAACTTTAATACAGATACCCATCCCCCCTGTTTTTTACATATTTTTGGGAGGTGGGCATGACTGAGCAAGCCTATAAAAAACCTGTGCTGATTACAGCCGGTGGTACCGGTGGGCATGTGTATCCGGGGCTTGCTGTTGCCAGAGCCCTGCTGGATCAGGGGATTCCCGTGGTCTGGATGGGAACTGAAAAAGGTCTTGAGGCAAGGGTCATTCCCGAAGCGGGGATTCACATGGTTTACCTCTCGGTGAGTGGTTTGCGTGGCAAGGGCATTTTGTCTTTATTGAAAGCACCGCTTGAGCTTAGCAAAGCCATGCTTCAGTCATTTATGATTATACGAAAGGTAAAACCCGCCGCAGTGCTTGGCATGGGCGGTTTTGTTGCAGGACCAGGTGGTCTGATGGCTGCTTTAATGGGGATACCGCTGGTGATCCATGAGCAAAATGCGATTCCCGGCTTGACCAATAAAATATTGAGTAAATTTAGCCGCAAGGTGCTGGAGGGTTTTCCGGGTACTTTTTCGAATCAGGCAAAAGCCGTCGGCATTGGTAATCCGGTGCGCCAGGATATTGCTGCACTGGAGATTCCACTAAAACGTCTGGGTGATCGCTGGGGCAGGGTTAATCTGCTGATTTTTGGTGGCAGTCTGGGTGCTCAGGCACTCAATGAAGTAGTACCCATGGCTTTGAGCGAAGTGCCACTGGACAAGCTGCCCAATGTGCGTCATCAGGCAGGCAAGGGCAAGGATGAAGCAACCCGCAAGCTGTATCAAAAGCTGGGAGTGGACGCAAAAGTCACTGCCTATATTGAAGATATGGCAGAAGCTTACGAATGGGCTGATCTGGTGATTTGTCGCTCAGGTGCGCTAACCGTGGCAGAGATTGCTGCTGCTGGTCTGGCATCCATTATGGTGCCTTATCCCTATGCTGTGGATGATCACCAGACTGCCAACGCCAAATATCTGAGTAATGAAGAAGCCTCAATTTTAATGCCGCAGGACGATATGACCAAAGAAACTCTTTCAGAATTACTCGAAGAACTGTGCAGTAACCGCGACAAGCTGATTGAAATGAGTTTCAGGGCAAGAGCGCTGGCAAAACCTGAGGCAACAGTGGATGCCGCTGCAATCTGTGCAGAAATGGCAGGTTATGATTTTGACAAGACGCTGGGCGGAACGCCCAAAAATGAAGACTTTTATCCAACCATCAAGGTCGTGAGTACCTATGAAGTGGATGACAATGGTTTTGTAGAGATGAAGTATGAAACAGCCTAACGATTTAGCACGCCGCCGCATCAAGCAGGTTCACTTCGTTGGAATCGGCGGAGCGGGCATGGGTGGAATTGCCGAAGTGCTTGCCAATATCGGTTATCAGATAACGGGTTCTGATCTGGCACAGAATGCCATGACAGAACGTCTGGCTTCGTTGGGTGCAAAAATATACAAGGGACACAATGCCGCCAATATAGAGGGAGCAAATGTAGTCGTTGTCTCCTCTGCGGTTAAGGACGACAACCCCGAAGTGCTTGCCGCCAGGGAGCAGAATATTCCTGTCGTGCCACGCGCTGAAATGCTTGCTGAAATTATGCGTTTTAGCAATGGTATTGCAGTTGCCGGAACTCATGGAAAGACCACAACAACAAGTCTGGTGACGAGCCTGTTGGCAGAAGGCGGGCTTGATCCTACCTTTGTAATTGGTGGCAAATTAAACAGTACAGCAAGTAATTCACGTTTGGGATCGGGCGAATATCTGGTCGCAGAAGCGGACGAAAGTGATGCTTCCTTTTTATTGCTACAGCCAATGATCTCGGTGGTTACAAATATTGATGCAGATCATCTCTCGACCTATGACAACGATTTTGAAAAGCTCAAGGATACTTTTGTCGAGTTTTTACAGCATTTACCGTTTTATGGTTTGGCGGTGATGTGTGTGGATGATGATGATGTCTGCGATATTCTGCCCAGAATAACGCGCAGTATCGTGAGTTATGGAATCCATTTTGATGCCGATGTGCGCGCCAGAAATGTGCGTTATGACGGCACTCAAAGTTTCTTTACGGTTGAGCGTGAAGGCAAGGAAACGCTTGATGTCACCCTGAATATGCCGGGTGAACATAATGTGCAAAACGCGCTGGCGGCGATTGCCATCGCAACCGAACTTGGGGTCAGCGATGAGGACATCCTCGCGGCTCTGGACAAGTTTCAGGGCGTGGGTCGGCGCTTTCAGTGTTATGGTGAAATGCAGACGCAACAGGGTAGTGTGATGCTGGTTGATGACTACGGACATCATCCTACTGAAATGCAGGCAACCATGAAAGCGGTTAGAAGTGCCTGGCCAGAACGTCGCATGGTAGTTTTATTTCAGCCACATCGCTATACCCGCACCAGAGACCTGTTTGAAGATTTTTCACAGGTTCTGTCAGAGCCTGATGTGCTACTGCTGATGGATATTTACGCCGCCAGTGAAGAGCCGATTGCGGGTGCGGATGGGCGTTCACTGGCGCGCTCCATCCGCAATCGCGGCAAGGTCGATCCGGTTTTTGTGGCGAATCAGGATGACGTGGTTGATGTTTTGCAAAACCAGCTAAAAGATGGTGATGTGTTGTTAACGCTTGGCGCAGGAAGTGTTGGTGCAATTTCCGCTGATCTGCCTGCGCAGCTAACCAAGGGAAGCTTATTGTAATGATTCGGGACATGACACAATTCGGAAAAGTTGCCGTTGTCATGGGAGGCTGGGCAGCCGAGCGTGAAGTATCGCTAAATAGTGGCAAGGCGGTTCTGGCAGGCTTGCTGAAAAAAGGCGTTGATGCGCATGGAGTTGACGCAGGGCGTGACGTGCTGGATGTGTTGCGTCGGGAAAACTACCAGCGTGTCTTTAATATTTTGCATGGTCGGGGTGGAGAAGATGGCACTTTGCAGGGCGCGCTGGATGTGCTGCAAATTCCTTATACCGGCAGTGGTGTAATGGCTTCGGCAATCACCATGGACAAGCTTATGACCAAGCGCATCTGGACAGGTTCCGGTTTGCCGACCCCAGCCTTTGAAATCTTAACTCCGGAGTCTGACTTTGAGGAAGTGGTCGAGAAATTAGGTTTGCCCGTCATGGTAAAACCCGCTCAGGAAGGCTCCAGTATTGGCATGAGCAAAGTGACTGAGGCACAGCAATTAAAACCGGCATTTGAAAAAGCCGCACAATATGATGCGGTGGTATTTGCCGAGCAATGGATAATTGGCGAGGAATATACGGTAGCGATGCTGGGCGAAGAAGTGCTTCCGCCAATACGTCTGCAAGCGAATGCCGATTTTTATGACTATGAAGCCAAATACGTTTCTGAGGATACCCAATATCACTGTCCCTGTGGACTGGATGAACAATCATTAAATGCACTGCAAACACTGACAAGAACAGCATTTGATGTGATTGGTTGCAAGGGCTGGGGCAGAGTTGATGTGATGCGGGATAATATGGGTACCTTTTGGCTGATCGAGGTTAATACCGTACCAGGTATGACAGATCATTCACTAGTGCCGATGGCAGCAAGACAGCATGGCTTGAGTTTTGCAGATTTAAGCGTAGAAATTTTAAAGTCTAGTCTTCAGGCAGGGAGTGCAGAATGATTGCTCGTAAACGCAAAAGACGCCCACAGGCAACCCGCATTCGTAAAAACAAAACGAGCCGTTTTTCATTGAATAAACTGCTTGCGGCACTAACGCTCAAAAGGCAAATTCCCTGGCGTTTACTCGTCTGGGTTATCTTTGTGATCATGCCACTTGCGTTGTTTGTTGGTGTATCACAGTGGATACAAAATCCCGAGAACCTGAGAATAAGCTCGGTTGAGGTATCGGGTGACTTTAAAGTACTGGATAAAACCCAGCTAAAGCCTGTGATTGAACCCTTTACCAGAACAAATCTGTATTTGCTTGATGCCAAAGGACTGGAACAGGCGATTGAAGATCATCCCTGGGTAAACTCGGCGTCAATGACAAAGGTTTGGCCGGACAAGTTAAAAATCAGGATTTTTGAACAGAAGCCTGTCGCCTATTGGGGCAAGGATAAAATGCTGGCAGATAACGGTGAAATAATTAATGCAACATTAGATGATAAATTAAGAGCTGAATTTGCTTCCCTGCCTGTTTTATATAGCCCCACAGAAAAAGGCAGGGATATGGCGGCAAACTTTATACGGATACGCAAGTGGATGCAGGGCTTTCCCTTGAAAATAGTAGAGTTCAAGGAAGATACCCGTGGTTCATGGAAGGTTTTGCTGGAAAATGGTCTGACATTAAAAATAGGACGCAGTGAACAGCAAAAGCGCATTAGAAGATTTATGGTGGGTTATCGGCAAAGATTACAGAATAGAATTGGCAAAATTACTACGATTGATTTGCGCTATACCAATGGCTTTGCTGTTCAATGGAAAAAAGGATTGTCAGCAGACAGCGTATTAGACAAGTCGGGAAGTAAAAAAGGGTAAGGGGTATAGTTATGGGAAAACCATTAAAGGAAATTACAATGTCTCTGAGTGATGAAGGCAATATGGTCGTTGCACTGGATATCGGTACATCAAAAATAGTTGCTTTAATTGGCGAAATAAACGCCGATGGCGGTGTGGAAATTATTGGTATTGGCAAGCACCCCTCAAGGGGTTTAAAAAAAGGTGTAGTTGTTAATATTGACTCCACCATAAATGCAATTCAAAGATCTGTTGAAGAAGCTGAACTAATGGCAGGAGTAAATATTAACTCCGCTTATGCCGGAATTGCTGGCAGCCATATTCAAAGTCTCAATTCTCATGGAATTGTGGCAATTAAAGACAAGGAGGTCACCGAAAGCGATCTGGAGCGTGTTATGGATGCCGCAAGAGCAGTTGCCATATCAGCAGACCAGCGCATTTTGCATGTGCTTCCGCAAGATTATGTTATTGATCAGGCGGATGGCATACGCGAACCAATCGGCATGTCGGGAGTGCGACTTGAGGCAAGAGTACACCTGGTGACAGGTGCGCAAAGCGCGGCTCAAAATATCATCAAATGCGTGGATCGTTGTGGTCTGGATGTTGACGATATTATTCTTGAGCAGGTCGCATCGAGTTACGCGGTGCTTGAAGAGGATGAAAAAGAGCTGGGTGTTTGCATGGTAGACATTGGCGGCGGTACCAGCGACATTGCCATCTTCCTCAATGGAGCGATTCAGCATACGGCGGTTATTCCGATTGCGGGTGACCAGGTGACAAATGATATTGCCGTGGCTGTCCGCACCACCACCCAATTTGCCGAACAACTCAAGATTGATCATGGTTTTGCACTGCGTCAACTGGTGACTGAAGATCATATTATTGAAGTACCAGGCATTGGTGACCGTGAACCACGAGGGCTCTCAACCCAGACACTGGCATCTGTTATCGAGCCGCGTTATGAAGAGCTGTTTACCCTGATCCAGCAGGAACTGCGCCGTAGTGGTTTTGAGGACTTGATTGGTGCAGGAATCGTATTGACGGGTGGATCATCAAAAATCAGAGGTGCTGTGGAGCTGGCGGAAGAAATTTTCCATATGCCGGTGCGCATTGGTTCGCCTCTTAAAGTAGGAGGTTTAAAAGGCGAAGTCGCCAACCCGGTATATTCAACGGGTGTTGGTTTGCTGCTCTACGGTGCAGCTCAAAATGAATTTAGCGGAAATCGTGGCTTTACCCATGTTACCCATGAAAACTTATGGGAAAGAATGAAAAGCTGGTTTGGCAGCAATTTATAGTATCAGTAATGAATGAACAGTTATCAGGATCACAGGGATCTGAAATTAAATATCACATCGAATTTAGGAATTAAAAGGAGTTAGGGCTCATGTTTGAATTAATGGACACAGAAGCACAGAATGCAAATATTAAGGTCATCGGTGTAGGCGGTGGTGGCGGAAATGCAGTACAGAATATGGTTGACGCAGGCGTAGAAGGCGTTGATTTTATTTGCGCCAATACCGATGCACAGGCACTTGAAGGCTCAGGCGTTAAAACCTTGCTGCAACTCGGAAATGCATTGACCAAAGGACTGGGAGCAGGAGCAGACCCGGATATTGGTAAAGAAGCAGCGCTGGAAGATCGGGAGCGTATCAAGGAGCTGGTAAAAGATACGGACATGCTGTTTATCACCGCAGGCATGGGCGGAGGAACTGGTACAGGTGCCGCTCCGGTGGTCGCCGAAATGGCAAAGGAAATGGGTGTTTTAACGGTTGCGGTTGTGACCAAACCGTTCCCTTTTGAAGGACCAAAGCGCATGAAAGTCGCAGAAGAGGGTATTGAAGAACTCAGCAGACACGTTGATTCTATTATTACCATTCCAAATGCCAAGCTGTTGACTGCACTGGGTAAAAACACCACCTTATTGGACGCTTTTAAAGCCGCAAATAATGTCCTGCTGGGTGCTGTTCAGGGTATTGCCGAGCTGATTACCCGCCCGGGATTGATCAATGTTGACTTTGCTGACGTGCGCACGGTTATGAGTGAAATGGGTATGTCAATGATGGGAACCGGTATCGCCAGTGGTGAAGAACGTGCCACCAAGGCGGCACAGGCGGCGATCTCAAGCCCACTCCTTGATGATGTTAATTTAAAGGGCGCAAGAGGTATTCTGGTTAATATCACTGCCGGACTTGATATGGGAATCAATGAATTTGAAGAAGTGGGTGCAACTATTCGGGAATTTGCACACGATGAAGCGACCATTGTGGTTGGAACAGTCATTGACCCTGAAATGACGGATGAAATCCGCGTAACCCTGGTTGCAACAGGACTTGACTTGCCTGAAGCCGAACTAAAGGCAGTCCCCGCACAGGAAGCACCGAAAGCCAATAGCAAGCTGCGTCCGGTTGAAATTGAACAGCCTCGTGTAGCAGCCGCTGGCGGTGGTGGATATGTTGCACCGGCTTATGATCCTGCACCAAAGCAGGCAGCTCCGGCTACAGATAACAGTTATCTGGATATTCCTGCTTTCTTGAGAAACCAGGCGGATTAAATATGTAAAAAAAGGGGGATGGGTATATTAATACCCATCCCCCCTGTTTTTTATATATTTTTGGGTAAAATCGCTTGAGAAATAAATACAGGAGCGGTGGTTAATAATGCGCCACCCTGCGTTTTCTACCCTCTGTCTTCTGTCCTCTGCTACCCATCCCCCCCTTTTTTTATATATTTTATATTCTTGATAGT
>JALVDQ010000333.1 GCA_027008885.1 Thiotrichaceae bacterium
AGGTGTAATTTTTAGTGACGACCTCTCAATGCAGGGAGCATCCGTTATGGGTGGCTATGCAGAGCGCGCAGAAGCAGCCATGCAGGCAGGCTGCGACATGATTCTGCTGTGCAATAACCGTGAAGGCGCAATCGACGTGCTTGACCATGCGAATATCAAACAAGGCAGCACATCAGCGCAACGCCTCGAGAGAATGCGCGGAAAATCCTTTATGAATCGCTCCGCACTGCTGGATACACGTCGCTGGGCGGAAGCTGTTGAAGACATCAGCGCAATTGTTTGATCTGCCATTATCTGCCATTGGGTTATTCGTAATCGTAATTAGAAAAAGAGTATAATCCGCCCTTTTTTACTCTCTCGCTTCTTTTAAGATTATGGATTTATCACAGATTAAAATGACCGAATACAGCCATGGATCAGGCTGTGGCTGCAAAATTTCACCCGCAATTCTGGATGTTATGCTCAACACCCGCATACCTGCCCTGCCCGATGAATCTTTACTTGTGGGCAATAGCACCCGCGATGATGCTGCCGTGTATGACCTTGGCAATGGCACCGCCATTATCAGCACAACCGACTTCTTTATGCCCATTGTTGATGATCCTTTCACCTTTGGGCGCATCGCCGCAACCAATGCGATCAGTGATATTTATGCCATGGGTGGCAAACCGATTATGGCAATTGCCATTTTTGGCTGGCCTCTGGAGAAGCTACCTGCCGAAGTCGGTCAGCAGGTCATTGAAGGCGGTCGCCAGACATGCAAAGACGCAGGGATCTCTCTGGCTGGCGGACACAGTATTGATGCCCCGGAACCAATTTTCGGGCTGGCAGTTACCGGCACCGTCGCAAGCGACCAGATAAAACAAAACTCGACCGCCCGGGCTGGCAATAAACTCTATCTGAGCAAACCGCTGGGCGTGGGGATTCTCTCCACCGCGCAAAAGAAAAAGCTGATCAGGGCTGAACACGCCCACATCGCGCCAGATTCCATGTGCAAACTCAACCGCATTGGCGAAAAACTGGCGCAACTTGATTGCGTTACCGCCATGACAGACGTTACCGGCTTTGGTCTGGGAGGACATTTAAGAGAACTCTGTGAAGGCAGTGGCTTGCGGGCAGAAATCTACTTTGAGCGCCTGCCCGTGCTGCCACACGTTTTTGACTATCTGGCGCAGGGCTGTTCACCGGGTGGTGCAAAACGCAACTTTGAAAGCTATGGTGACTGCCTGAGTGACTTGAATGAGCAACAAAAAGCGATTATCTGCGATCCACAAACCAGCGGAGGCTTGCTGATTGCTGTGGATGAGGCAGGAGAACAAGCATTTCTGGAGTTGCTAAATGACGCAGATTTGGCACTGGAACCCATTGGACAACTTCTTGATAGTATTGACGATAGTGAGAAGCAAGCTGATACAAAACTGATTCAAATCCTTTAACACCATGACACATCTAAAACTCAAAGGTTTACCCGAAGGCGAGCATCCACAGGTTGATGACTTTGCCGAGCTGTTTATCAACGATGTGCCTCTTCTGGATGTACGCGCACCCGTTGAATTTGCACAAGGTGCATTCCCGACTGCGGTTAATATCCCGCTAATGACCGACGCACAACGTGAAGCCGTCGGCATCCGCTACAAGGAACAGGGGCAGGATGCCGCCATTCTGCTTGGCGCAGAACTACTGACAGAAGAGCAGCAGAAGCAACGCAAACAACAATGGGCGCGTTTCTTTGCCAATAACTCCGCAAATAACAAAAAACATGCAAAAAAAGGGGGGGATGGGTATCTGTATTGCTTTCGTGGAGGGCTGCGTTCACAAATCTCGCAACAATGGATTCTGGATGAAACCGGCATTGATTATCCGCGCGTAAAAGGTGGCTACAAGGCAATGCGCCGTTTTCTGATCGACACCACCGAACGCATCGCCAAACAGATTCCGATTGTAATCCTCGGTGGTCGTACCGGCTCAGGTAAAACCCGCCTGCTGAAAAAACTTGCTAACAGCATTGATCTTGAAGGGCTTGCCAATCATCGTGGCTCTGCCTTTGGACCAACCGCCACACCGCAGCCCACACAAATCAACTTTGAAAACGCGCTGGCAATTGATCTGCTAAAAAAAGAAGCAGCCGGAGTCGATTTTCTGCTGATAGAAGATGAAGCCCGCAATGTGGGTTCGCTTGGTATTCCACAGGCACTGTTTGATGCCATGCAAAAAGCGCCCATTGTCAGACTCGAAGTCCCGCAAGAGACTAGAAACCAGATAAGCATCG
>JALVDQ010000334.1 GCA_027008885.1 Thiotrichaceae bacterium
GCAAATCCCACAATCATCATAATCTGAGCTTATCAAGTTCGTTAAATAGAGCGACTATTCGCCTCTCTTGATAAACTCACCTTATAATAATTCTGAAATTTTCGTTTCAATCCCAGTTCTCGGACAGACTCCTGGCAAAGCCACTTTCCCGTGTGGCACTCCAGTTGCTGGCGGAGCTAAATTGTTTCTTAAGGTTTTTTGATTCTTTGTTAAAGTTCCTATACATTCCGTGTTTCTCTAAACAAACACCCTAAACTCAATATAAGACAAAACCATGAAGCAAACAGATAGAACAGACGATCAGGAAGTTGAATTTAGTAGCGGAGTCGCTGCATTTGAAGCCAAGCATTTTTCTCGCGCCATGCAACTGCTCTCTCCTTTTGCCGAGACAGATGCCCAGGCACAGCATATGCTTGCCATTATGTATCAAAACGGGCTGGGCACTGTTGAAAATCCCGAACAGGCTTTTAAAATGATGCAAGCCTCTGCCGAGCAGGGCTATCCGATAGCGCAACATGGTCTGGGTTTTATGTATATGCAGGGCGAATGCGTCGAAAAAGATTCCAAAAAAGCAATAGAATGGTTTGAAAAAGCCGCCGCGCAGGGTTTACAGGGTTCACTGACGACCCTTGCCATGATGTACGAACAGGGTGAAGGCGTTGAGAAAAATCTGGAAAAAGCCAAAGAGTTATACCAGGCTGCCGGCTTTGATGATCTGGGATAATTGACCATGGATGATAATTTGCTTTATGTCATTGTGAACGATGAAGCTGTTCTGGAATTTGACCGTGGAAAACCTGTTCCCGGACATCAACGCCAGTATCTGGATACAATGGATAGCCAGATGGATCAGGGGATTCAGCTCGGCAAGGACTTCATTAAAAATCCGAATCCGTTGCAGCGCTCGCAGTTTGTCGCAAATTCACTCGTTAATCATCTTTTTAAGGATGACTATTCCGTTGCGATCGCAATGTGTACTTATCTCGCCAAACGAATGCCCGACCTGAAACAAATAAAATGCAAAGGAGAAAAAGGTAAAGAAGTATCCATTGAGCTTGTTTTTGACCGCTCTTACCAGCAAAGCCAGCAGGAACAAACAATCCAGTTTCATAAACCGGACAGAATGCATTAAGTACCCAAGCAAAATTAATTTAACAAAATTTCGTTTCCTGTTTTTTATATATTTTTTACATGGTTGCGTAGGGTTGCTGCAGCCATGCGCAACCAACCGAATCTGCTTGGTTGCGTAAACTACACCAACCCTACAACTACATGCTTCGCTCTCTGTCCTCTGTCCCCGTATTCCGCGGAGCTTCATACGGGCTACCTTGCTCAATAACAGCTATGCCACTGTATCGTTTGAAGTGCCCACGCCCAAAGAAAGGACGTGGTTCTTTCAAGATTTGACAGACGGGTCTATTTTAGATCTTTTGTAACAACAAAGGCGCCACGCAGATCGCCTTCCTTGAATCCCTGCGCCTTGTCATCAGGATACAGCTCAGCCAGCTTGGCTTTCACTTTGGAGTCAATATTTTCACCATGACACTTCAGGCAAAGCTTGCCTGTTGGTATGGCTTTGACAAAGCGGAACTGTTTTTTACCATCGGTTTCCACAATCTTTGCGTAAGCCATCTTTTTAAGGTCTTCGCCAGCAGCGTGTTTTAGTGCAAACTCTTCCAGCACCTTTTTTTGCCATTCATTTGGAGCGTTTAGAGGGTTACGGTTTTTTACACTGATCCGGCCTATTTGCAAGCCTTTCTCTTTTGCAACTTGTTCAGTAATCGGAGTGGCTTTTTTACTGCATACATCAATGGCATTTCCCAGGCCACCTTCTTTAACCGCTTTTTTCAACTCTCCCTTTAGTGTTTTTGCAAAGACACCAATGGCTTCCTTTGCCTCTTTCATCAGAGCTTCCCTGGAAGAGTCCAGTGTCTGGGGTTGATCTGCAAATAGGCAGCTTGTAGATAAGGTGCCCACTAATACTGGTATTAATAATGCTGTTAATTTCATACTATTTTCCTTGGTTATTTTTTCGTGCGCGGATACTAACAACCCCGCAATTTTCAACAATGACATTTATCAATATCGTAGCAAATAATTTAATTTAGACTTGACAAGCTGCTTTCAAGAAGTCCCGCGACCCATCAATATACACAATACCCATCCCCCCTGTTTTTGATATATTTTTGTGGCAGGCGTTATATCCATAGGTGATGCGTTTGATAATTTGTCTCTGGGTAGTGGATCAAAGCTGTGTTTTGTAGGTCGG
>JALVDQ010000335.1 GCA_027008885.1 Thiotrichaceae bacterium
GTCAGTTATTTTATGCCAAAATTTATGTTTACATGTAAAAAGAATCTAAAAATAAAATAACTGGGAAAAGATAACTAATTAACAACGAAAGGAAAAAACAATGAAACATTCAATAATACGATATACGCTGGTTAGCGCTTTCGCTATTGGTCTTACTGCCTGTGGTGGTGGCGGAAGCGGTGGCGGTGGAAGCACTGTTACAAAATTTGATGGTAACTGGAAAGGTCCTTGTGAAACTGTTGGTTCACGTTCCTACAAGCAAACCTGGGATATTAATGGTGATAAACTTGATAATAATCTTCAGGTGTGGTCAACAAATAACTGCGCAGGCACTGCTACCCCTGTCAAAGTCAAGGCAGCACTTGATTATAAAAATGAAATCAGTGTTGCCAATACCTGTGCTGGCGGCAAGGCACAGGAAGTTGATATAACTTACCAGTCAGTTACAGCTCGTGGCATCACCATTACTGGCGAAGATAACATTAAAGGAATACTAGCAAGCAAAGGAATCAGCAATGCATTGCCCAAATATGGTCTGATCTGCAAAGGAAACGATGGCAAGTTATATCGCGGTCTTGTCACCACGGACAAAGATGCCTCAACTCCTGCCAAGCGACCTGATGAAATGGATACTGCACATCCGTTAGTACCATAAACAGTTTGTAGCCCGTATAGAGTCTCGCGGAATACGGGCTACTCAAAAAATATATAAAAAACAGGGGGGATGGGTGTGCCAGAGGGCAGCAAGTAGCCTGTATGGAGTCTGTGGAATACGGGGAACCCGACACGATAAAACACACCACTCTTGTTATTGCATTATCCTCAGGCAATCCTTAATCAAGCCGGGGCCTTCATAGATTAAGCCCGTATAAACCTGTACTAACGATGCACCAGCATCGAGTTTGTCCTGCATGTCTTTTGCGGATGAAATGCCTCCAACACCAATAATCGGTATCTGCTCTTTGAGTAGCGCATGAAACTTCCGGATAATTTCTGTTGACATTTCGCGCACTGGCGCACCACTCAAACCACCCGCTTCATCACCATAGGGAATACAGCAAACCGCTTCACGGGAAAGCGTGGTATTTGTGGCGATTAGCGCATCAATCTTGTTTTTCAGCAATGCGGCAGCGATGCCACTGATTTCTTCCTGACCCAGATCAGGTGCTACCTTGATTGCGATTGGTTTATATTTTTTGTATTGCTCTGCCAGCTTTAGCTGCTCATTCTTTAAAGCCGATAACAGACTGTTTAATTCTTCACCATATTGAAGATCACGCAAGCCGGGGGTATTCGGTGATGAAATATTGACACTAATATAGTCCGCATAGGGATAGGCGACCCGCAAGCCAGTCAAATAATCCTCAGTAGCCTTTTCAACATAGGTGTCAAAATTTTTGCCTATATTGATGCCAATAATCCCGCGATAACCAGCTTTTCGGGCTTCAGCCACCCGGTCTGTCAGATAATCAACCCCTTTGTTATTGAAGCCCATGCGGTTGATAATCGCTTTCGCCTGAGGCAGGCGAAACAGGCGGGGTTTGGTATTGCCTGGCTGCGGGCGTGGCGTGACTGTGCCAATTTCAATAAAGCCAAAACCCAGTGCCGAAAGTGCCTCGATATATTCACCATTTTTATCCAGCCCTGCCGCCAGACCGATACGGTTAGGAAAATCCAGACCCATTACACTGACTCTCCCGGCGGTATTTTCGGGCGCATTGATCCACCCCGTTCTGTGTGCGATTTCAAGCGCTTTCAGGGTAAACTGATGCGCAGTTTCAGGAGGCAATAAAAAAAGCAGTTTTCTTAGAAGTTTATACATAATTGCAGACAGTCTATAACGAAAAAATATATAAAAAAAGGGGGGGATGGGTTGTCAGAGGACAGAGGACAGAAGACAGAGCATGTAGCCTGCGTTGCACTATTTTCAGGCGGGCTCCAGAAGCCTGTCCGAGAATAGCCAAAAATACGATTTTCAACAATTTAACAAAAATCAAGTTCTTTATTTTCAATAACTTAAAAAATTGATTTTTGGAAAAATTGTTGATTTCTTAGTTCTCAGACAGGCTCCTAAACTAATTCATTCTGTACCAGTTGTATCCAGTAGCTTGCGCCTAATGGCAGAATATCATCATTAAAGTCATATTTTGTATTATGCAACATGCAGGCACTGCCTGCTTCTTCTGCCGGAACTTTGCCATTGCCTATCCAGATGTAAGCGCCTTCACAGGCATTCAGCATAAATGAAAAATCTTCGCCACCCATAGTAGGCGGCAAATCACGCTGAACCGCATCCTGACTGCTTACCTGAATGGCTGCTTCAGCGCATTTTTGGGCGTGTCGGGGATGATTGATGGTGGCGGGATAACCGCTTGTAATCTTGAGCGTGCCTTGAGCACCCATCGCCTCGCAGGTGTTTGTTATAATTTTCTCCATGCGCTTTTTTATACGTTCTCCTTCTTCAGCATAAAAGTAGCGCAGGGTTCCGGTTATTTTTAATTCATCTGGCATCACATTTGAAGCATGACCTGCTTCCAGCATGGTAAGGCTGATTACGGCAGAATCCAGTGGTGAGAGGTTTCTGGAGACAATCGACTGCAGCGCAATAATGACCTGCGCACCAGTTAGAATGGGGTCAACCAGTTGCTCGGGCATGGCAGCATGACCACCTTTACCCTGAATACTGATTTCAATTTTATCCACCGCCGCCATTACTGCGCGATCATGTACCGCAAATTCTCCGGCAGCCAGCCCGGGCCAGTTGTGCATTCCATAAACTGCCTGACAGGGAAAACGCTCAAACAAGCCCTCTTCCACCATGATTTTGCCACCGCCACCGCCTTCTTCGGCTGGTTGAAAGATAAAATGCACCGTGCCCCTGAAATTATTGTTTTGCTTAAGGTAGACAGCAGCACCGAGTAACATGGCGCTATGTCCATCGTGCCCGCAGGCGTGCATTTTACCATCGTGTCTGGATTTATGCGCAAACTGGTTTTGTTCGGGAATCGGCAGGGCATCCATGTCAGCGCGCAAGCCAATCGCCTTGCCCCTGTTGTCATCTGTATTGTTTGCACCATGTACGGTCGCTACAATTCCCGTTGTTGCCAGACCCCGGTGCATTTCTATATCGTGAGATTCAAGTACAGAAGCAATAAAATCGCTACTTAAAAACTCTTCAAACATTAACTCAGGATGCTGATGCAACCAGTGACGCCATGAAACCATCTGCTGATGTAAATCTGAATCTGCCTGAATTGCCATCCCGTTTGATTTTTTTACCATCACTTCGCCCTGTTATTCAGTTTACTTTGTTTGAAGAGTATAGTCTGTTTCGTCCGGTTTTTGCCAAACGCTCAGGGATTTTCGATATTGTTTCGTACCCAGGCAAAATTAATTTACGGAGTCTGCGCACGCATTGCTTCTGAAATGGCATAACCGTAGGCGCAGTCTACTTCCATACGCACTTTTAAAAGACCATTGGGAGAATCATCAGTCAGAATGACATTAAGAGGGGTGTTTTTGCCGAAACGACGATGAGGTTTTCGCAACCATAACAGGCGCATTTTGTCACTGAATGGAAATGTGGTTCGCAGGGCATCGGCAATCCCTATGATATGGTCAATACGGATCAGTAACTCGTCTGTTTGTGGAAAAGCTCGATCTCCCATGCGGTAGCCTTGCATATGGCGTTTTTTTCCTGCTCCGCTCAGCCCTAATACTGCAAGTGTCTGTTCGGCTGAAATATTCCAGCCATCAAGAATAGACATGATTCCCTGCGTCAGGCGTTGCTTCTCTTCCTGGCTGTAGTCGTTGTATTTTTTTTCACTCATTTTTTATCCTGGATATTCGTTATCTGGCTGTATTTGCAATTGGACAGAAGCCGCCTATTCCGGCTTTCCCTTTAGAGAGTCAAGTGAAACAACATTCGACTTTCCCGGTTCATCAGGGTACTGGGGGCGTTCTTTAATCTCTACACCAGCTTCCCTGGCGAGCTCCTGTTCACGCGCCGAGATTAGACCAAAGCACATTTTAATATCTTTCACGGTGGCATCACTTAATGGTGATTTTAAGGCTGAATTTGCTGGCGTCACATCTTTTACAATATTTGCAAGAGTTTTACGCATAGCAACCAGTATGCGTTTTTCAACCGTAAAGTGGATTGGATCATTAGACATGGAATAAACCCATCAATTTGATTAAAGTCTATTGATTCTAATAGCTTTTAAAACTGATTGACATATCCCCTAAAGATAGCTTGGCTTTAAGAAGCTGTATCTGCGTGATCCGTAACCACTCAAACAAACAGATATTTGGTCGCAATGGCTGCAACGATAAAAGCAAGAGAGCCTTGTAACCAGTTATCCTTCATAAGCTGATTGATCTTTGGACCCAGTTTCGCCCCCAAAATCCCGCCCATCACAAGCAAGCCCAGTAGATAATAGTTAATTTCTGATCCCATTCTTATGTAGTTGCTGACCGATATAAGCCCGCTAATCAATACCGGCAGGGCTGCTGTCGCCGGGACGATAAACATGGGAATACCCATAAAAGTCGCAAGATAGGGAACCAGCAGAAAACCGCCGCCAACACCAAAAATAGAAGCGATAAATGCAATAATGAAACCAGCGAGGACAGGCTCCCAGGTTCTGATTCTGTAATTTTTTCCGGCATATTCAAATGTCAGCAGGGAAGCAGAAATTGCAATATTTTTCACCCCGGATTTGCTCGCACGCAGAGCAGGTTTTTCATTTTTTTTATGTTTGTATAATTTCCAGGAAATTTGCACAGCAACAAGAAAACTTAAAACACCAAATAATGGCTTGAAGCTACTCATATCTGATAGGTATTTGCTTGAAACCGTACTTCCGACAAAGGCTCCGATAATACCGCCGGCACTCAGCATAAGTCCTAATGGCATAACCCAGGCTTTGCGCCTGAAATAACCGGGAATAAAAACCAGTGCAATTGCGATTGCCAATATCTGCGCCATTGGTTTAACACTGTTTGGATCAGTCACGCCGATCACTGTAATCAAACCAAACGAAGCCAGTATTCCTCCCGCAGCGCCAATAGAAGAGAAAACAAAACCGACAAGCACACCCCACGAAAGCAGGAGCATTATACTCCCTATATCATTTCCTATATCCATCTCAAACATCCTTGTTTTTGATTGGAACGGGATTATAAGCATGAAAAATAAACTTTTCTACCTCAGTTCTGATTTATTTTTGCGTTTTATCAAAAATAATTTATAGCAGGAGCGATGCTTAATGCCGCACCATCCTGGCTGACTACAAGCTCTGTCTTCTGTCCTCTGCTACCCACCCCCCCTGTTTTTATATATTTTTGGGCGCAGGGTGAAATCTGTTGATTTTCTCGATGCGTAGCTTGAATTAATGTAGCGTAATCAAACATAGTGCCACGCTCTTGTCGGGTTACGCTCAGGCTACAAAACTTCTGTCCTCTATCCTCTGTCCTCTGTCCTCTGACCCACCCATCCCCCCTGTTTTTTATATATTTTTGTATCATGGTATATCCATGGTATGTCAATGTGCTTCCGGTGTTTTGAGGAGGTGGCAGTTCTACCAGCGGATTAATGCAGAACCCCAGGTGAATCCCCCGCCAAAGGCTTCCAGCATAATGGTTTCGCCAGCTTTGATGCGTCCATCCCTTACTGCGGTATCCAGCGCCAGGGGGACAGATGCCGCAGAGGTATTTCCATGTTCATCCACGGTAACAACGACATGATCCATATTCATTTTTAATTTTTTGGCGGTCGCTTTAATAATGCGGATATTGGCTTGATGTGGTACCAGCCAGTCGATGTCTGACTTTTTCATGTGATTGTATTCCAGTGTTTCATCAACAATACGACCCAGTGTGTTTACAGCAACACGAAATACTTCATTGCCTTTCATTTCAACATAGGCTCCGCCCGAATCGAGTATTGCCTTGTTTTGGGATACCCCTCCCTTGGTGCGCAACAAGCCTTCATATTTTCCATCAGCATGCAAATGGGTCGATAAAATACCCGCTTCTTCACTTTCCTCAAGTATCACGGCACCCGCACCATCAGCAAATAAAATGCAGGTTCCGCGGTCTGTCCAGTCAAGAATATTGGATAAGGTTTCGGCACCCACGACCAGCGCACATTTATGTGTTCCGCTTTTGATAAATTTGTCAGCGATTCCCAGAGCATAAATAAAGCCGGTACAAACCGCTTGCACATCAAATGCAGCTCCGCCAGAAATACCCAACTTGTTTTGTAATAAACAGGCGCTACTGGGGAAGATCAAATCAGGGGTTGTTGTTGCAAAAACAATCAGGTCAATATCATCAGCTTTTTTGCCTGCCATTTCCATCGCGCGTTTTGCGGCTACTTCGGCAAGATCACAGGTGCTTTGCCCTTCTTCGGCGATATGACGTTTTTTGATCCCCGTGCGTTCGACAATCCATTCATCTGAAGTGTCAACCATCTTTTCAAGATCATGATTTGTCAGTATCTTTTCAGGTAGATAACTACCGGTTCCTGTGATTCGAGAATACATCCTATATTTCCCCTTGTTTGATTTTTATCAAGCATACTCTTTGCGCCAGGTTTGCGCCAAGACTGTCTCAAACGAGTATTTCTGTTGTGAAGACTATATGGCTTGCCAGGTCACGCAAGAATGTGGATTCATGCAGCACCCTTAATCCAGGTATTTTTGCAAGTGCTTGTCAATACGCTCTGGAACTTTTTCCATGACCGCTTTGCGTGCTATTCCAATCGCGTTTGCAAAAGCTACGCTATCAGCACCCCCATGACTTTTTATGACAATACCTTTCAAACCTAAAAAACTGGCTCCATTATAGCGTCTGTGATCAAAGCGGTGTCTGAAGGCTTTTAAAACAGGATAAGAAACCAGGGCAGCAATTTTGGTGAAGATTGATTTGCTATAGCTTGCTTTCAGCTCTTGTGAGAGCATTTTCGCCAGTCCTTCGGATGTTTTCAGCGCGACATTACCCACAAAACCATCGCACACGATAACATCGACATCGCCGTGAAATATATCATCACCTTCTACAAAACCAATGTAATTAAATTCGCCATTCTGCAATATTTCATGCGCTGCCTTAACCTGTTCATTTCCCTTGATATCTTCAGAACCAATATTCAACAGCCCCACTTTGGGTTTATCAATACCATCTATTGCACGCACCAGTTCAGATCCCATCACTGCGAACTGATACAGATGTTCTGCAGTTGAGTCAATATTGGCGCCAAGGTCGAGCATATAGGTATGCCCCCTGGATGCAGGGATAGCGGTACAAATTGCGGGACGATCAATACCAGGCAACATCCGCAAGACAAACCGCCCTGTTGCCATTAAGGCACCGGTATTGCCGGCACTTACTGCGGCATCGGCTTCTCCGGACTTGACCAGGTTTATGGCGACGCGCATGGATGAGTCCTTTTTGCCGCGAAGTGCCTGGGCAGGAGCTTCATCCATCAAGACTACCTGGCTGGCATGCTGTATCAGCAAACGCTCATTTTGTGAGTATTTCAGGTTCGCCAGTTCTTCCTCTAGCCGAGCCTTGTCTCCGACCAGAGTAAGAATCGTATCGTCATGTTCTTTAAGGAAGTTTATTGCGGCAGGGACAACAGCTTCAAGACCATTATCGCCACTCATGGTATCAATTGCGATGCGAAATAATGTATTCATCCATACCCCCAATGACATGAATAAGTACCCAAGCAAAATTAATTTAACAAAATTTTGTTTCCTGTTTTTTGATATTCAAGGCATTGCGACGAGAGCATAGTGGGCTATGTAACCAAAGCAATAACGCAGAAGATCAGAAAACAGGGGCTAAATTGTTAGATTAATTTGAGCGGGTACTATATAAGTATAGCAACACAAAAAATCGCGGGACTTTGCCCGCGATTTTTGTAGGAAAGAAACGGTAAGTTTACTCGTATTCATCCTCATCATACTCCTCAACAGGAGATACTATTACCTGACGACCACGATAAAACCCGTCCGGGGTCATGTGATGCCGTATATGCGTTTCGCCTGATACAGGATCAGTCGATAATGTTGGATTCTTTAAGGAATCGTGAGAACGACGCTGACCACGACGCGAGCGTGTTACTTTACTTTTTTGTACTGCCATGGGTTACTCCAGTTAATGAGCCGAAGCTCTTTATTTGTTTACTTACTATTTACTTTTAAATCTTTAAGCACAGCAAAGGGGTTATCCTTGCGCTGCGCCGTATCAATATCATCTGCACCAGCAGCCCTGCCTGCACTGTCATTTTCCGATTCGGGTGCTTCTGCTGTTTTTGTCTCCGCTGAATGACGTATTGCCTTGCAGTCATCATGGACGACAGACAAAGGTAGAGCCAACAGGATTTCATCTTCAATAAAATCCCTTAAAAATATTCTCTGGTCTTCAACGAACCAGGTATCAAAACCTTCCTGCAATCTTTCTGCCTGTTCATCACTGGTGACCAGAACAACCTGAAAGTCACTATCCAGAGGTTCAGTTTTTACCTGCAAACAACGCTGGCACTGCATTTTCAGATCACTTTGAATATTCCCCTGAATTGCTGCAAAGCCCGTGTCGGTATGGGTAAATTCAAGATGAACATACACAATCGTATTATTCTCGCTGACAGCATTAGCGCCACTTTTGTCAGCCCTGATTTCAGCCTTGACCAGCAAGTCTTTTAAACGTGGAAAATCTGTCACGGGTATGCGCCCGTCCAGAATTCTGCGTTGTTCTACCAGTCTGAATGGATCAACCTCAACAGGTAAACGCTGAAAAC
>JALVDQ010000336.1 GCA_027008885.1 Thiotrichaceae bacterium
TCCCCCCCTGTTTTTGCATATTTTTTAACTCAAGTTTCGGAGTTCAAAAACAGCATAGAAACACTGATCCCAGTTATTCAGTTTAAATAACACAGAGAGCCGCAGAGTTTTTCGCAGAGAACCTCGGAGGTGCAAACGAGTAATAAGTAAGGGACAGGCATGAGCGCTGTCCCTTACTGCATGATTTAGTCGTCACCCATGCTCATCATAAATTGCAGAATATACCAGAATAGCAAACCGACGCTTGAAAACAGTGCTAAGGCTGCTGCTACATACTGTTCTGTGTGGTATTCATGGATAATATTTGAGGTACTGTAAAGAACAGAACCCGCTGCAAACAGGATCATTGCGCCTGAAAACCAGAGACCCAGCGAAAATCCAAACAGTATACTGGCAAGGATTAATCCCATTGCAATAAAACCGCCGATCATTAAAAAACGTCCCATAAACGAGAAATTTATTTTTGTTGAAAAGGCAGTAAAAGTTAAACCTCCCACTAATGCCGCAGTGACGATCACCGCATTTTGCAAAACATCGGGGGCACGCGCGACTGCCATATAAATCAATGGCATAAAGATAACTGCTTCGGCAAGCACAAAGAGCCCAAGCCCCATGTATTGCTTTTCACGAGACATGCCTGAATGCGCCCAGTTATTAGCGACAGTTGAAACCAGCATAAATGCACCAAGCACGATCAGCCAGCTCCATTTGCTACCTGAGAGCATTCCCATAAATGACAGCGCAATGCCTGATTTAATTAGTAGTGCTTCTATTACTGCAAACGCAGTCACTGCACCGGCAAGATGTATGTATGTTTTTTTTATAAAATTTGCGCGTTCAGTCTCTGCTGCATTGGCAACAATATGTCCTGAACTGATATCCAAATGACTCATTTGAACCCTCCTGATAAATAAAATATGTTCTGTGTTAAGCATAACATAATGTGGGCTAAACAAATAAATTCAAGGGTATCCTTAGGGCTTCCGGTTTTATTGCGCCATTATCTTAATCAGCCTTCGTTTTTACATATTTTTCCTGCAGCACTTCACAGCTCGCAGACTTATCTGTAAGATTTGTGCCTCACAGATTGACACAACAGGATTTGATAATGGGAAGAGCCTACCAGAACCGTAAAGAATCAATGGCTAAAACCTCTGACATGAAAGCCAAGGTTTATAGTAAATATGGACGCGAAATCTATGTCTGCGCCAAGGCGGGCGGGTTTGACCCTGAAGGCAATCTTGCCTTGCGTAGCCTGATTGATAAAGCCAAAAAGGATCAGGTTCCTGCGCATGTTATTGAGAAAGCGATAGATAAGGCAAAAGGTGGCGGCGGTGAGGATTTCTCCCCTGCACTTTACGAAGGTTTTGGACCTGGTGGCTGCATGGTTCTGGTTGAATGCCTGACGGATAACCCTAATCGTACCTTTGGTGATGTGCGCCAATGTTTCACCAAAACCAAATGCAAATTAGGCACACCTGGCACCGTAAAGCATTTATTCGATCATGTCGCTATTCTGGTTTTCAAAGGCGATGATGAAGATGCTGTACTTGAAGCATTGATGGAAGCGGATATTGATGTCAGTGATATTGAAGCTGAGGAAGGCAGGATAACTGTGTTTGCGCCGAATACTGAATACTTCAAGGCAAAACAGGCGTTAATGGATGCCTTTCCTGATATTGATTTTGAGGTTGATGAAATTCAGTATCTCGCGCAGAACACCACTCCAATTAGTGGTGAAGACAAGGAAACTTTTGAAAAGCTGTTAGAGCTGCTTAACTATAATGACGATGTGCAAAATGTTTATCACAGTGCTGAAATCTGAGTAGCTGTTCAGTTAATTCCTTGTTAAATAGCAGGCATACAAATAATCCTTATTGGGGCTTCTGGGCAAGCATAGGCTTTAGTCTCTTGATCTTTCTTGTTTTTACGATTTTGCAGGCAATATTTTTGCTTGTCTATGCCGCTTACCTGACAGACTGGAATATAAATGATACCGATTTTACCCCACTAATCAATTCACTCACACTGAATGGTGACGCGATAGCTATGGCAGAGATACCCTCTGCTCTAATCGGCACAGCACTGGTAATATTCTTTGCCTCTTTAGCGAAAAACCTGAATTTAAAAGACTATTTGCAGCTCAATATTCCAGCTATTGTCTCCGCGCTAAAGTGGCTAGCCATTATGGGGATCATCATATTTCTGATGGAAGCCAGTAATTATTTACTCGAACGCAAAACTCCAGACTTTATGAACAAG
>JALVDQ010000337.1 GCA_027008885.1 Thiotrichaceae bacterium
GGATAATTCAGACATAAAAAGAGGGATGCCGAAGCATCCCTTAATTTTAGTACTTATGGAGAGAACTAAAAATGCGGTAGCAAGCAATGCCGGTGTTTGTATCCGGCAGAGTGTCTACCAAAAAAATTATGAAACTTTCTGATCCAGCTCACCAGCAGCATAACGCTGTGACATTTCATCAAGTGACGCAATTCTGCCGATTTTACTTGCATTACCTGCTGCACCAAAGGCTTCGTAACGTGCCTTACAGATTTCTTTCATGGCGTTAGTGGCTTCTTTAAGGAATTTGCGAGGATCGAAGTTAGATGGATTATCATGCAGGTGCTTGCGAATTGCTCCCGTTGATGCCATACGCAGATCGGTATCAATATTAACTTTGGCAACGCCGTTCTTGATGCCTTCGACGATTTCGTTAACAGGTACACCATAGGTTTGACCCATATCACCACCGTAGTTATTGATGATTTCCAGCCAGTCTTGTGGCACTGAAGAGGAACCGTGCATAACAAGGTGCAGATTAGGCAGACGCTCATGGATTTCCTTGATGCGGTCAATACGCAAGATTTCGCCTGTTGGCTCCTGGGTAAACTTGTAAGCACCGTGAGATGTACCGATTGCAATCGCAAGTGCGTCAACATTGGTTGCCTTGACAAAGTCAGCCGCTTCTTCAACCGAAGTTAGCAGCATATCAAGATCCAGCTTGCCTTCTGCGCCATGTCCGTCTTCTTCGCCCATTTCACCTGTTTCCAGTGAACCCAGACAACCCAGCTCGCCTTCTACGGAAACACCGCCAGCGTGAGCCATTTTTACCACTTCTTTGGTCACGTCAACATTGTATTCAAACGTTGATGGTGTTTTACAATCCGCTTCCAGTGAACCGTCCATCATAACCGAGGTAAAACCAGACTGGATAGAACGCAAGCATACTGCTGGCTCAGAGCCATGATCCTGGTGCATTACGATGGGAATGTGTGGATACATTTCAGTCGCTGCGGTGATCAGGTGGCGCAGGAAAGGCTCGCCTGCATAGCCGCGTGCCCCCGCAGAACCCTGCATAATAACGGGAGAATCAGTCTCATCAGCCGCCTGCATAATGGCGTGAACCTGCTCCATATTATTTACGTTAAATGCTGGCATTCCGTAGCCGTTTTCTGCTGCATGATCTAGCAGCTGTCTCATTGAAATTAGAGCCATTGTGAATCTCCTTTGATCGTTTAAAAATATTAAAAAAATGCCTATATAGTAAGCACAAAATACATATCAGGCAATAAGCCTCAGTTTTTAGCCATCTTCGTGTTTACCGACTTCAATTATCTTCATCTGGTTGGTACCGCCATCAGTGCCTGTACCGACAATATCGCCTTTGGTAATAATCACCAGATCGCCCTTGCTGACGATATTCTCATCCAGAAGGTGCTCAACCACGAGGCGGTTAGCTTCACGCGGGCTAGTGAGTGGTTCATTGATCCAGACAGGATAAACACCACGGTAAATACTCACCCGGCGACAGGTTTCCTCATGCGTTGTCATGGCATAAATCGGAATATCTGAGCTGATGCGTGACATCCATAAAGCCGTGGCACCTGATTCAGTCAATGCGCCGATGCCTTTAACGCCCATGTGATTAGCCGCATACATGGCTGACATGGCGATGCCTTCATCAATTCGCTTAAACTCCTGTCCCAGGCGATGATTTGATTTTTTTGCATTCACCGACTGTTCTGCCTCAATGCAAATCGCTGCCATTGCTTCAACAACCCTGGCAGGATGCCTGCCTACAGCGGTTTCACCTGAAAGCATCACGGCATCGGTACCATCCATCACGGCATTGGCAACATCAAAAACCTCTGCACGGGTTGGAATGGTGTTCTCAATCATGGTCTCCATCATTTGCGTGGCTGTGATAACGGCGCGATTCAGCTGCCTGGAGCGTTTGATGATTTTCTTTTGCATCAGGGGCAGGTTAGCATCACCAATTTCGACACCCAGATCACCACGCGCTACCATTATCACATCGGATGCTTCGATAATGGCATCCAGTGTCGGCTGTTCTACCGCTTCTGCGCGTTCAACTTTGGAAACAATCGCCGCATTACTGCCTGCTTCCTTGAGTAGCTCTCTGGCATAAACCAGATCGGCAGCATCTCGCGGAAAAGATACGGCTAAAAAATCAATGCCGATTTCAGCCGCGTATTTAATGTCTTCCTTGTCCTTGTCACTCAGGGCATCAGCAGAAATACCACCGCCACGTTTGTTAATCCCCTTGTTGTTAGACAGCTCACCGCCGACAACGACGGTAGTATGTATTTCGGTATGATCAATCACATCGGTGACAGACAAAACAATGCGACCGTCATCCAGCATTAAATCATCACCCTTGTAAACATCATTGGGCAGGTCTTTGTAGGCAATGCCTACGCGCTCCGCTGTGCCGCTATTTTCATCAAAGGCAGCATCAAGCACAAACTTGTCGCCTGACTTGATGGTAACTTTACCGTTGATAAAGCGGTCGATGCGGATTTTTGGACCTTGCAAATCGCCCAGAATTGCTACCGACCAGCCGAGTTTTTTGGCAGCATCACGAACCAGTTTTGCGCGGTATTTATGATCTTCCAGTTCACCATGAGAAAAATTAAGACGCACCACGTCAACACCTGCGCGAATCATGTCTTCCACTGCTTCAGGTGTGTTGGTTGCTGGCCCCATGGTCGCAACAATTTTGGTCCTTCTTAGCGTTTTTCGCATCATAATACGAATTATGTCCTTATTTTTTTATATAAAAGCCACAGTTTTATACTGTGGCTTTTTACACCTGCGTGTGTAGCTCGGATTAGCCAAAGCGTAATCCGACATGATCGCAGCACTATGTTGGATTACGCGAGTAAATCATTAGGCACTAACAAATTTTTTCTGTTTTAACCTTTGGCGCGCTCTTCGAGCATGGCAACAACGGGTAATTTTTTGCCTTCCAGGAACTCCAGGAATGAACCACCGCCGGTTGAAATATACGAAACTTTATCCGCAATATCATACTTGTCAACAGCCGCCAGGGTATCACCACCACCTGCAACCGAGAAGCCATCAGATTCGGCAATCGCCATTGCTATCGTCTTGGTTCCTTCACCAAACTGGTCAAATTCAAATACGCCAACCGGACCATTCCAGACGATTGTGCCTGCTTTGCGAATGACTTCTGCCAGTGCTTCGGCTGATTTGGGTCCAATATCAAAAATCATGTCGTCATCAGCGACATCAGTAACGTCTTTAACAGTTGCTTCGGCAGTCTCTGAAAACTCTTTGCCACACACAACATCGGTCGGTACAGGGATGTCACCGCCATTGCTCTGTGCTGCTGCTTTTAGCTCTTTGGCAGTATCAACCAGGTCTTCTTCATAAAGCGAGTTGCCTACATTGTAACCTTCTGCGGCGATGAAAGTGTTAGCAATACCACCGCCCACAATGAGCTGATCAACCACTTTTGAGAGTGATTCAAGTACGGTTAACTTGGTAGAAACCTTGGAGCCACCAACCAGTGCCACCATTGGGCGTGCTGGATTATCGAGCGCCTTGCCAAGTGCTTCCAGCTCACCCGCAAGCAATGGACCTGCCGCTGCGATTGGTGCAAACTGACCTGCGCCGTGAGTTGATGCCTGGGCGCGATGCGCTGTACCAAAGGCATCCATAACATATACATCACACAGTGAAGCGTATTTTTTTGAAAGCTCTTCATCATTGGCTTTTTCGCCTTTGTTAAAGCGTACATTTTCGAGTAGCACCACGTCACCGTCATTAAGCTCAGGTGCCTTTTCCAGATAATCCGTCACCAGTTTGACATCTTTACCCAGCAATTTGCCCATGTGTTCTGCAACAGGTGCAAGCGAAAATATCTCTTCAGGTGAGCCTTCTGTGGGGCGACCAAGATGCGACATAATCATGACCTTTGCGCCCGCTTCAACCAGCTTTTCGATGGATGGCAATGAAGCGCGAATACGTTTGTCAGACGTTACTTTGCCGTCTTTTATTGGCACATTGAGGTCTTGGCGGATGAGAACACGCTTTCCTGCTAGATCCAAATCAGTCATCTTGATTACAGACATGGGGAACTCCTTTAATATGAATATGAATTACATTAGATTATTAAATAAAAAAACTTGTGCTGGGGCTTAATACCCATCCCCCCTGTTTTTTTATACTTTTTGAAGAGGCTTTATTATCTTGTAGGGTCGCTGTAGCTTTGCGAAACCGACCAATAATCGAGGCTCAAATCTGGTCGGTTCCGTAAACTTCACCGACCCTACTGAGTAGTTACCAAATTCTTTTATTTAATAAACTTGTGGGCATGAATAAATCATACCCACAAATTTGTTTCTTAAATCAGATAGCCTCTTAGGAGGAGACCATCCAAACTAAAAAATTAAGCTGCTACATGAGTTACCAGACGTAACATATTACAGGTATAACCGTACTCGTTATCGTACCAGGAAACCAGTTTCACAAAGGTATCATCGAGTGCAATACCTGCGCCAGCATCAAAGATTGATGATGCACTGATGCCACGGAAGTCAGAAGAAACCACTTTTTCATCTGTGTACTGTAGAGTACCTTTCAGGTCGCCTTCTGATGCTTCTTTAATGGCTGCACAGATATCATCGTAAGATGCTGCCTTGTCCAGCTCACAGGTCAGGTCAACAACAGAAACGTCAACTGAAGGGATACGGAAAGCCATACCAGTCAATTTGCCGTTAAGCTCGGGAAGTACCACACCGACTGCTTTAGCAGCACCGGTTGATGACGGGATGATGTTCTCAAATACAGAACGTCCACCGCGCCAGTCTTTGCGTGAAGGTCCGTCTACTGTCATTTGTGAAGCCGTTGCTGCGTGAACAGTGGTCATCAAGCCACGCTTCAAGCCCCAGTTATCATTGATAACTTTGGCAATTGGCGCAAGACAGTTAGTGGTACAAGATGCCGCAGAAACAATATCCTGTCCGTCGTAGTCGTTGTGGTTAACGCCATATACAAACATTGGACCGCCATCTTTACAAGGTGCTGACTGAACAACTTTCTTCGCGCCTGCGTCGATGTGTGGCTGACAGCTCTCCTGGGTCAGGAAGAAACCAGTACAATCAATAACGATTTCAGCGCCGACTTCATCCCACTTAAGGTCAGCGGGGTTGCGCTCTGCAGATACGCGAATCTTTTTGCCGTCTACAGTGAAAGAAGTGTCATCAATATCAGTCACTTCACCGTCAAAACGACCGTGTGCTGTATCATATTTAAGCATATAGGCAAGGTAATCATTTTCCAGCAAGTCATTGATTGCAACTACTTCAAGATTAGGGAAATCTTTTTTAATGGCACGGAATACCATGCGTCCGATACGTCCAAAACCGTTAATGCCGACTTTTGTTGTCATGGGGTTTCTCCTTAGAAGAATTAATAAAAAAAAAGTTAAAAAAACAGGGGGGTGGGTATTAGAGCCTGTCTGGGAATATTGAGCCTACTGCGGAAAAGCCGAATTTGGCTAGATTTTTCCTCAATTCTCGTTAAATAGAATTACTATTCGCCTCAAATTGATAAAAAATCTAGCTCAAATCAGCTTTCCCTCGCTACGGCTCAATATCCCCAGACAGACTCTTCATTTTGCTTTTAAAAGCTAATACCCACCCCCCTTGTTTTTGAATGTTTTTGCGTAAGCCCTTAATGCACCTGGCAAATAAGCTTAAGCGACTTCGTTAATTGCGTTAGTTACTGCTTCTGTTGTAATACCGAAGTGCTTGAATAGCTCAGGTGCAGGCGCTGACTCACCAAAGGTTGTCATGCCGATAACCTTGCCGTTAGTGCCAACGTATTTCCACCAGCCATCCATAATCGCTGCTTCAACTGCAACCCGCGCAGTCACTGCCGCAGGCAACACAGACTCTTTGTAGTCATCATCCTGCTGCTCAAACACTTCAACAGAAGGCATTGAAACAACACGCACTTTCTTGTCGGATGCTTCAGCCGCTTCCATTGCAAGATGCACTTCAGAACCGGTTGCGATCACAATCACATCAGGCGTTCCGTCGGTATCCCTGAGGATGTAGCCACCTTTGGCAATATTTGCAATGGTCGCATCGTCACGCTTCTGGAAAGGCAGGTTCTGACGAGAGAAAACCAGTGTTGTTGGGCGTTTGTCATTTTCAATCGCATCTTTCCATGCAACCACGGTTTCAACCGTATCACAAGGTCTCCAGACTGCCATATTGGGAATCATGCGTAATGTCGGGATCTGCTCAACACACTGGTGCGTAGGACCGTCTTCACCCAGACCGATAGAATCATGTGTAAACACAAAGATTGAGCGAATCTTCATTAATGCCGCCATGCGCAGCGCATTACGCGCATATTCGGAGAACATCAGGAAGGTTGCACCGTAAGGTATTAAACCGCCGTGCAGAGCCACACCATTCATAATGGCAGACATACCAAACTCACGCACACCATAAGAGATGTAGTTACCCGCAAAATTCATTGTCTTGGAGCCGTGATCATCATTGATGCGCACCGACATATCATTGAAGGTGTTGTTAGATGGCGACAGATCAGCCGATCCACCCAAAAATTCAGGCAGAATCGGTGCAAAGCCGTTTAATGCGCCTTTAGAAGCAACGCGGGTTGCTGGCGACTCTGCTTTTTCATTGGTTTCAGCAATAAGTTTTTGCGCGTGCTCTTCAAAGTTCGCTGGCAATTCACCCGCCATACGACGTTTGAACTCTGCCGCTTCCTCTGGAAACTCTTTTTCATAGGCAGCGAATTTTTTATTCCATTTTTCCTCTGCTGCCTTGCCTGCTTCTTTCGCATCCCATCCTTCATAGACATCATCAGGAATTTCAAATGGCTCATAAGGCCAGGGAAGATGCTTGCGTGTTGCTGCGATTTCTTCTTCACCCAGAGCTTCACCGTGAACATGATGACCGCCTTCCTTGTTGGGCGCGCCTTTACCGATAATGGTTTTACAGCAGATCAGTGAAGGCTTCTTGGATTTTTTGGCTTTCTTGATTGCCTTCTTGATTGCTTTTGGATCATGTCCGTCAACAGACTGCACATGCCAGTTACAGGCCTTAAAGCGCTTGGGCGTATCATCGCCAAACCAGCCATCAACATTTCCGTCGATAGAGATATTATTATCATCATAGAAACAAATCAGCTTCTTCAGCTTGAAAGATCCAGCCAGAGAGATCGCCTCCTGCGAGATACCTTCCATCAAACAGCCATCACCCAGGAAAACCCAGGTATTGTGATTAACGATTTTATGACCCTTTTTGTTGAACTGCTTTGCCATGATTTTTTCAGCCAAAGCAAAACCAACCGCATTGGTAATACCCTGCCCCAGAGGACCCGTGGTTGTCTCAATGCCTGGGGTGTATCCATACTCGGGATGTCCGGGTGTTTTTGAATGCAATTTACGGAAAGACTTAAGATCATCAATCGACAAATCATAGCCCGTTAAATGCAAAACAGAATACGGCAGCATTGAACCATGCCCGTTAGACATAATAAAACGGTCACGGTCAACCCAGTTCGGGTTGGACGGGTTATGTTTCATAAAGTCGTTGAAAAGTACTTCAGCGATATCCGCCATAGCCATAGGCGCGCCAGGATGCCCTGAATTTGGAATCTGGATTGCGTCCATAGTAAGAGCGCGTATGGCGTTAGCCAGTTTTGCACGATTTGACATTAAGCTCTCCTTGATAGGTGTTAAATTGTAACTGTTGTATACCTGAATCCGTGGCTCTTTACGCTTCTGCGGCATGAGTCACACGGCTTTCAGGGTAATAGATACCTGTTTGGTCTGGCAAGCAGACAAGCATGAGGTTAATTACATGGTATCCATTATTAGGTAGTGGTTAAAGCTGTGTTTTGCAGATCCCCTTAGCCGAAGCGTGACCGGCAGAGCGTGGCACTATGCCAGATTATGTTGGATCACGCCAGATTATGCTACGCATTGAGTAATTTTACAGTTTTAACCCCTGCCCATTATTATTTCAAAGTATGCGCACAGAGAATTTGGAGCGAACATTCTGTAGTAAATAGAACGAATGAGCAACATCTACTTAGGGATATGCGAATTACGTAAATTTCTGTGACTCGTCAAGAGTACAGTCTGCACAAATAATAATCAATCGGACAGGCATAAATTTACTGTTTTTATAAAAATTGATTCTTGCAGATTGGCGACTTAGGCTTCAGAATCGCCACCATGAAAGCCCGTCACTCAATTCCCGTTCGTCAGCCGCAATTTGATTTTGACAGCGATATTCCGCGTTACTGGTTTAATGGCAATCCCGTCGTAACGCATAATTTTAACGGCTACAACCTGATGTTTCCCGAGTTTGAACGCTTTTTTGTGCGCTCGGTTTCGTATTTCAGGACGCACATAAAAGACCCTGAGTTGCTGCAACAAATTCATGGATTTAGCGCACAGGAGATCAAACACGCGCAGGCGCATCAGGATTATTTCAGGGTACTGCAACGGCAGGGCTACCACTTTAGGGGCTTCCTCAAACTTTACAGTCGCTATGTCGGCTGGCTGGAAAAACACACCTCCCCCAGGCTGCGTCTCGCGCTTACTGCCGCAACCGAGCACTATACCGCCAGCATTGCCGGCATTCTGGTAAGTCATCCCGAGATTTTTGAGGATGTCTGCGCGCCCATGAAAAAACTGCTGGTATGGCATTCAGCAGAAGAAATCGAACACCGCAGTGTGGCATTCGATGTAATGCAGGCAGTAGGTATTGGCTATCGCACAC
>JALVDQ010000338.1 GCA_027008885.1 Thiotrichaceae bacterium
ACTTTACCAATTTCAATCCTGCCCTTTCTGTAGCAAGGTCAGAGCCTTGTTAAACTATATCAGAGAGCCTTATGACATTGTGGAGGTCACTCCTTTTGGAATGAAAGAACTAGATTTTACGGATCATAAAAAAGTCCCCGTTCTAAAAGATGACGACAAGGTGATTGTCGAGTCAGCCAAAATCATTGAATACATCAATCAGAACTATGCCCACCTGGCTGTTACCGATGAAGATAAAAAATGGACTGAGTGGGTTGATAACAAACTGGTGCATTACCTCCCTCCCCTGATTCATCCTGATTTTAAAACCTCATTAAAGAACTTTAAAAAAATCATTCTGCCGGGACAGTTTGGCTGGTTCAAGGAAAAACTGGTACGCTTTGTTGGCGCTCTGGCAATGCCAAAGGTTTCCAGAAAGATGAAACTGAAACACAATATCGTTGATGTTGAATCAGAATTTCTCGATGCGATAGACCATTGGGTAACTGATGGCTTGAAAGGTCAAAGTTTTTACGCTGGCGACAAACCAGGTTTTGTAGATTGCAGCGTATTTGGTGTATTGCGCTCAGGACATCAGCTTGGAGTCGTTAAACTCGCCAAACACCATAACAAAGACTTTGCCATCTGGTATGACAAGTGTTATCCAATGATGTCTGACGAGCGTGTCTCCAATCCTGACCCGATAGCAACTTAATCCTGCTGCCTGGACGAGAGTTGATCTTCGCGTATAGGCGGATTAAAAAAGCCATCAGCCCAGTCGGGATCAGCAGGAAATCCGGCGGCATTAACCAGCGGCAGATCAGAGTCATTCCAGCCTTTAATGCCAGTTTTTAAAGAGGTGACATCTTCATAGCCGAGCTGCATCATCGTATCTGCCGCTAAAACACTGCGATTACCCGACCTGCAAATAACCAGAACCGGCTTTTTTCTTGCCTTTACCAGTTCAGGTATGGTTTCTGCGTAATCCCACTCACAAGACTGTTCAAGAATCCCTCTTGGTACATGATGGGTATCTTTTATGTGAGCGCCATCATATTCATCCTGTTCACGAATATCGAGCAATAAAGCATCAGGATGCTCTTCCAGATAATCTTCAACATCCCAGGGAAATATTTCCTTAACCCCGTTGTCGAGAGCCTCCTGAATCATATCATTAAATGTTTTAGCCATGGAGTAAGCTTCCTTGAAAAGCCGGAAATTATATACGCATCTTGCTTAAATAAACACAATCTGAGTCATTTAAACCTGAATCAGCAGGTTAAATAAAGCAAACAAAGAAAGAAGAGAGAAAGAGAAATATATTGAAGGCGATCCACACCAGCTACACCCCGGCGCCCGAGTCCGCTACTACCGTTGCTCCCTTCCGGGCCTGGCGGGGTTCGCAGCGTATCGTCGCGAGGGAACCAGTGCAGATCACCACTATATTGAAAAACAGAATCCCGCAAGAAAACACAGATTATCCAACTTCTCTTGCAGTGAGCGGAATTATGGAGGAAGATTTGCCATTTCACAATAGCCATATTAAAAACATCTTAAAATAATTCAAAATGCCTTTTACTGTATCTCATGTGGTCGCGATTCTGCCACTTTATAAATATCTGGGTCGTTTCGGTGTCTTCTCCGCTCTGGTCATTGGCAGCATGGTGCCAGATTTTGCCTATATGACACCCTATCTTGTGTATCAGCGCATGGATAGTCATTCGCTGGTAGGGATTTATCTGTATGGAATCCCAATGGGTTTGACGGTCTATTTTGCGTATCATTTCTTTATGGCACCCGTAATTGTTTCGCTGCTGCCAAAAAGGATAAACCAGCACTTGCACCCCGATCTGGCGATTGGAAAAATTCCGGATATTCCCGCGTTTCCACTGGTTTTTTCAATTATTGTCGGAGCACTGACACATGTTTTCTGGGATTTTTTTACACATGATTACGGCATTCCCAAATATATTGACTGGTTTAACACGCCATTAACCAATATTGATGGCTATAACATTATGCCATTTCGGGTATTGCAACATTTTAGCACCGTAGGTGGATTATCCTTGCTGGTGTTTTTAATCTGGCGCTGGATCGCAAAAAGAAAAATAGCAAGTGAAGACTTACAGCCCAGAGAAGCCGTCTGGACAGCCCCAAAAAGATTAAAACAGTTCGCAATCCTGGTGCTTCTCTTAGTACCTGTCACAGGCGCTATTATTTTTGCCCTCTACAATGTCCCCATTGTTGATGATGTTATGTTTGGCTTATACAA
>JALVDQ010000339.1 GCA_027008885.1 Thiotrichaceae bacterium
AAAGGAGTGTAAAATAATGCTAATAGAACCTAAAGGTGTTTTAAACACAGGAGATTCAGCCATTGAAGCAAATAGCACATAACAAATTGCTCAAATTGATAGTTAACACAGCCCACTTTTTGTGCGTTCGCTGCGCTCATTTTCGCACAAAAAGTGTGCTGTGCTAACTGCAATTTAGCAAGGCGTTAGATTAAGCCAATTATAAAAGACAGTGCATTCTCAAAGTAAATTGCTATCAAATACATTGAAAATTAAAAGGTTTAGAGTTATAGCTCAAGTTAACCTCAGTCAGAAATGAATTTCTCTTGGCGACAGGAAAAAGAAAAAAATGAGCCTTCAAATAATTATTTCAAAAGTCAATCAGCGGAACTATAGCAAATAAAAGTTAATATTTTTTGGATAATACGCACCTAAATAAAAAATGTGTAGTCTGCATGGAAATTTAATACTCTTTACGCTAATATCGCCACTGGAGTTAGACGAGAGATTCTTGGAAGATAATTAAACGGAAAGCTATGTCTGTAAAAACATTAAGAAGCACTTATCAAATTAAAGTCACATTGAATGGTGTCAAACCACCCATATGGAGACGGATTTTGATACCAAGCGATATTACTCTTGGAGATTTACATGCCGTGCTTCAAATAGTCATGGGATGGACAAATAGTCACTTACATCAATTTATATCAGGTAGAACCCTATATGGAATAAAAGATGATGATTTTATGTTTGACTTAGATATTAAAGATGAAAATAGATATAGAATAAATGATCTACTGAAAAAAGAAAAAGACTGGATCAAATATGAATATGATTTTGGTGATGGGTGGGAACACAAAATACTATTGGAAAAAGTATTACCATTTAAAAAAGAAAAATTACCAATTTGTATTAAGGGAAAACGAGCATGTCCTCCAGAAGATTGTGGTGGTATATGGGGTTATCAAAACCTGCTAGAAATATTGCGAAATCCCGAACATGAAGAATATGAAGATTTTATAGATTGGCTGGGTGGAAAATTTGAACCTGAAGCTTTTGATATAGAAAAAATAAACCATATTCTTACAAAATATATCTAGCGAAACACAATCACTTGAATTTTATTTCACCATCTAAGCATCATGGGATTTCGGTTTGGTTAAAGAGAAAAATTATTAAAACCATAAAAAACGTCATAAGCAAAAATATATAAAAAAGTGGGGGGATGGGTTGTTTAAAATTATGGTTTGATTTGAAGCAATTGTTTGCTAAAGTGTTTAATAATTTGGCTGTATGCAAAGGACTGAGTTTTTAACTAGCTGAAAACAAGGAAAAAATCTAACAATACGCTTAAAAATGGACTTGCCTACCGCAGGGGGGAGTTCAACGATTTGTAGTTTCGTTTGAGCTTGTGTTAGATTTTTGTTTTGTGCCAGTTAATCCGGCAAGCCCTTTAGCTTGGCGTTAGATTTTACCAGGTTGTAAAGGCGGTGCATTCTCAAACTGAATTGCTATAAAACACATTGAAAAGTAAAAGGTTTTAGAGTTTTAGCTCAAGTTATCTCAAGTCAAAAGATAATTGCATTTTTGGTAAAAAAGAAAAACTGAGCATTTTTTGAAAATGCGTAACATCAAAAGAATGTGCAGTTTATTGAGAGGAAACAGAACTCAAGCGTCTATTTTCTTGCAGACTTTGCAAATAGTCTGTGGTTTATGCAAGCAATCCCACTAGTTCAAAAGAATTGATCCGTGCCATTTGCTCACAGGCTGAAAGCATGACCATAGTAAATATTAACAGACATTCTTACAAACAGGTAGAGGTTTCAATCACAGGTTATTTTGTTGGCTTCTTGATCGACGTTGGGTGGTTCGTGCTTCTGGTTACTTCTTTTAAGTCGCGCGTTTTAGGCGTTATCTTTCTGTTTTACAGGTGTCTCAATTTGGCAGAAGAGAGGAAGGTTTATTTTTTTTGAAGTGCTTTGATTCGGCAAAGGAGTGAAACTCATTAAAAACTAATACCCTGAAGAAACTGATAAGAATCGTCACAAGCAAAAATATATAAAAAAATAGGGGGGTGGGTTGTTTGAAATTATGGTTTGATTTGAGGCAATTGTTTGGTAAGGTGTTTAATAAATTGGCGGTATGCAAAGAATCTAGTTTCTTTAACCAATTGAAAATAAACTAAAATCTAACAATCACATTAATTTGACAACTAACACAGGGCTACTTTTGCGGTCATTCCGCTATCGCTTCATTTTACCGCAAAAG
>JALVDQ010000340.1 GCA_027008885.1 Thiotrichaceae bacterium
AACCAGCCAAACCCGCTAAAAACTGCTGCAAATCCACACTTCGCAGTGCAATTTGACTCGTTCCCACGCGAGTCTCTCCCCGCGTGGGAATGCTGTCATAGCTGAAAAGCATTTGGCTGGATTTTTCCTCAATTTTTATTAAATAGGACAGCTATTCGCCTTAAATTGATAAAAATCTGACTCAAATCAGCTTTCCCCTTGCTACGACTCATATTCTCGGAACAGGCTTCTGACCGATCGCTAGATGTATCCATAAATATTATTTAAGGAAAAACAGGGAACTTAGTTATGGTAATTGTTGATTCATGGAATGAAAGAAGACTGAGAAAACAAATAACAGGACAGATAAAACACAAAAGCAAATTCAGCCTGGATTCATGGAATGAAAAAAGACTGAGAAAGCAAATAACAGGACAGGTAAAACACAAAAGCAGATTCAGCCTGGATTCATGGAATGAAAAAAAACTGAGAAAGCAAATAACAGGACAGATAAAATATAAAAGCAGATTTAGCCTGGATTCATGGAATGAAAGAAGACTGAGAAAACAAATAACAGGACAGATAAAACACAAAAGCAGATTCAGCCTGGATTCATGGAATGAAAAAAAACTGAGAAAGCAAATAACAGGACAGATAAAATACAAAAATAGATTCAACCTGGATTCATGGAAAGAAAAAAGACTGAGAAAGCAAATAACAGCAAGAAGACACAAAAGCAGATCCAGCTTAAAAAAGCTTAAAAAAGCGCTTTTAATTGCTGTGGTTTTAGTTGCTCTGTATTTTCTTGATGCCAATTATTTTGCTGGTTATACTGCAAGCTAGTACTCCAGCAATATTGTATTGATGGAGTACTAGGAGCCTGTCTGAGAATAGTGAATCTACTGCGAAAAAGCTGTATTTTCCTCGCTACAACCGCTATGACTCATTTTTTAGAATATAACTTTCATTATCTTTCATGCGGTTAAACAGCAAATCACTAAAGCCATCAACAACAGAATCTTTCACTGTTTGACGTTGCAGCAAGTCGTCTGACCACTGCTGTAATGCGGGGTATGCTTTTAGCAAGTCCTGTTTGCAATGGTCTTTAATAAAGCTGATCCGCGTAAATATTGGTGCAGCGGAAATATCCACCATGGAAAGCTGCTCACCATTGAACCAGGGTTTATGTTGTTTGGCTTTTTCAAGCCCTGCCAGATTTTTGTCAAATTCTTCGAGCGCTTTCTCCATGTCTTCTTTTTTCTTTGACATAATGATATTGAAAGTTCCCATATAAAGTGGCGAGGTATACTCTATCCAGGCACGATTTTGCGCTTTCAGCAAGGGGTCGGCAGGATGAATCTGTGGCGGATAGACTTCATCAATATATTCATTGATAACGGCTGACTCAAACAGCACCGTGCCTTCTACCTGCATAATCGGCACCTTGCCGGTGGGAGATAATTTCAGGAACCATTCGGGTGGATTATAAACATCAATATATTCAATATCATAATCCACTCCCTTTTCTTTAAGCAGAATCACACTGCGTTGCACAAATGGACACACTTTAAAACTAATCAGTTTTGGTTTGGACATACTTCACTCCTCTTTTAATTTTCTGAAATTTTATTTCCTGTTCTCGGTCAGATTCCGAAAATACTGCAATAAATACCCATCCCCCCTGTTTTTACATATTTTGCGTAGCTTGGATTAGCGTAGCGTAATCCAACATAGTGCCATGATCTTGTCGGATTACGCTCAGGCTAATCCGACCTACGAAACTCTATTTTCTGTCTTCTGTCTTCTGTTCTCTGTCATCTGACCACCCATCCCCCCTGTTTTTTATATATTTTTACCCGATTTTCTATTTTAACTATCTAAAAGTAACCCAGGTTGTAGCAATGTATTTCACTCCTCTGGTGACAACGCTCGCCTGGTGTTCATGTGTCCAGAATGGTGGAAACAGCATAAGCTTGCCTTTTTCCGGGGTGACACTGGCTTTCTGAAAAATAAAGTCGGTTGTGCCGCCTTCTTCCACATCGTTTAGATACCAGAGTGCCACCAGTTGGCGAGATGCCAGGGCAAGGTTGTCTGAATCCACATGCCAGCGATAATATTCGCCTTCACGATAGCGTTGCAGATTGTAGCCCATATCCTTGAAGCGGCTCATATCTGAAAAATATGGGTGAATTTGTTTAAATTCCTTGAGTGCCGTTGCCAGTGATTTAAACAGATTATTGTCCACATCCTTCCAGTGTTCCT
>JALVDQ010000341.1 GCA_027008885.1 Thiotrichaceae bacterium
ACTCGCTCCTGGCGTCGCTCAAACAGGCGAAAGCCCTGATCCGCTGATATCTGCGTTGCTCGGCTTGTTAAAAGGGCTTGTCGCAAGATTCAGTCACAGGCTCAGTCTTCTGCCCTCAGTCTTCTGTCTTCTGCTACCCATCCCCCCTGTTTTTTATATATTTTTCGTAACCTGTGCCGAGAAAGTCACTATGAAGTCATAAAGTTTGCTTTATAAAGCTCAATGATTTTTTTGTATTGCTCGGGGCTTAGAATTTCTTTCATTTTTTCCCGACAAAAAAGTTTTCCGCGTATAACTTTTATGCGGTTTTGCATAATAGCATCGGCAAGTTCAGCCAGTTTTTCAGGTGTTGCATTGTTAAGGGCTGCGTCTTGCAAGTCATTTTCCAGCTTTACAATGGTTTTATATTGCTTTTCCATTACAGGGTTACGTTCATCACGCCATTGCTTTAATTTGGCTGCCTGATTTTCATCAAGATTTAGTTGATCACCCTTTTTTTTTACCACAAGCATTAAATTGGGCATTGGGTTTACATGCTTTAACATTGCCATTTTGCCCTGCATATCATCCGTATAATGTCTTTTATGGGCAAACTTTTCCTTGTAGATTTTTATCAGCCTGGCAAATTGCTCAGGATTCATGATTTTTTTGACACTTTCAGCACAGCCAGCCTTGGCATTGATAATATTAAGCCGTTCCTGAGCGATATTATTTGCTAGCTGGTCAATATCAGATATGGGTTTGTCTGCCAAAGCAGCATCCAGAATCTCTTTTTCGTATTTGCTAACGGTTGCAAATAAATCTTTAATCCTGGGGCTGCGCTGTTGAATGCCTGCTTTTAGTTTTTCGGTTTGCTCTGCTGTAAGGTTCAGCTTTTCAGGCATTTTTTTAAAAACAGCCATGAGGTTGGGCATGGGGTTAAGATGGCTTTTATCCATTTTCATGCTGCTGTGCTGCATTCCTTTCATGTGGTTCATTTTCATGCCTTTTTTCATGCCCATCATGACTTTTTTGACGGTTGCAGTGATAGTTTGTTTGTCACCATTATCAAATTCAAGATTGATTTTAATCTTGTCACCTGACTTAATTTTACGTTGCAGACCAATCAGCATAATGTGATAACCACCTGGCTTCAGGACAGTTACGCCATTGGCAGGAATCATGATTTTAGGTATCTGGCGCATTTTCATCATGCCGCCATCATGTACATGCTCATGCAGTTCAACCGTTTTGGCGACATCGCTGCTCGCCTTGACCAGGGCAATGGCTTTATCCGTATCATTTTTCAGGGTCATAAATGATGCTGAAATCATTTGTCCGGGAGGAACTTCGCGGACATAAGGTGTATCAACGCTTATACCCTTTGCAAAGGTAAATCCGCTTGCGATTAACAGAAAAACACTGATTAAAATTTTATTTAGTTGTTTCATCATTTTTGTACTCGTCTATTTACTCAAAACTGTTAGCAGTGATTTTACGGATTCCAGAATAACAAGTCAGAAATTATTTTACTGTTGTGTGATATGACACATAGGAGCCTGTCCGAGAATAGTGAATCTACTGCGGAAAAGCTGAATTTGGCTATATTTTTCCTCAATTTTCGTTAAATAGAATAACTATTCGCCTCAAATTGATAAAAAATCTCGCTCAAATCAGCTTTCCCTCGCTACGACTCATATTCTCGGACAGGCTCCCGGGAGTCAGTCCGAGAACCAGGAAATCAGCAGTTTATTAACTCGATTAATACTTTGTTGATTGTTGTTTGGATTTTGTACTATGATTAACAGAGTTATTGCCTTTAAACTCATTAAGATAGAAGGAATAAACAAATGGACAAGGAAAAGGATCTTCATGTTACTCCCAGGGAATACCTGATTTCAGGCATTATTGTTCTGATTTTTGCACTTCTGGTTTATTATCTTTTTAGCGCATTTAAATCCAGGGAAGACAGAGAAGCCCAGAAGCTTACGCCGTTTTCAAGTCATGCACTTATCAGCGGGAGCAAGATGACAGCCGCTTCTGGTGAAAATGGTGTAAACGGCGGAGATAACAATGATGCTCATTTTATTAAAACATCTCTTAATTCAAACCAGACACAAGCCCCCCAGCTTGACTTTGAAACAAAGTTAAAGCAAGCACTGCAAAGGGGCGGTAATCGCAATCAACCCATTCTTTTTGACAAGATTTCATTTAAGGCGGGTTCAGAAGAATTTAGCAGTAACTCAATTGAGCAGA
>JALVDQ010000342.1 GCA_027008885.1 Thiotrichaceae bacterium
TTATTTGTTTAACGCTACTGTTTTTTGAAGCAGCCTTTGGAATTTGCCTCGGTTGCAAAATTTATAACTGGTTTCATAAAGAAAAAGCACAGCTTTGCCCTGGAAACGTGTGTGAAGCTAATGAAAAAGAAGCGATTCAGAGGATTAGTCCGATTCAGATTATGTTGGTAACACTCTTTTTGGGGATGATTTATGGTGTTGCTAACTCTTCCCTGATTAATGGAAAACAAAACGTAACCCTGGCAGGTTCTGGAAAGACGGATAATGATTGTAAAGCCCCTGACTGGGCAATCAAAATAGGACATGAGGAAAAATGGAAGTTACATAATGGTTGTAAATCTTCAGAGTCCAAAAAGACAGAATCAACACCAACAGAATCCGTGCCACCTGTAAAAACAGTTGTTAAGCAACCAGCGATGCCTGTTCAGGCAAAACACCAGGCAGCACCAATACCACCAGTCGTAGCAAAAAAAGACTGCGTTGTGCCTGACTGGGCAATCAAAATGGGGCATGAAGAAATGTGGAAGCAGCATAATGGCTGTGTCAATGCAGTATCTAATCCACCAGAACATACCATGCCTCAAGCGCCAGCTAATCCACCACAAGCACCCGCTAGCATTAAAAAAGACTGTGTTGCGCCTGACTGGGCAATCAAAATGGGACATGAAGAAATGTGGAAACAACACAATTGTAACTAACACTATTTTAATAAGGGAGGAATCAATGAATAAGAAATGTGGCATTATAATCGCCCTATTGCTAGCCGTTATTATCGGTGGCGCACTTAAGTTTTTAGTCCTGGGAAGCGTGGTAAAAGGTGAAGATAATCGCACCGTTATTCTGCTGGATGCGGGTGAACGTAATTATATTCTTGGAGAAATGCGCAAGCTGCTCGGACACATGCAACAACTAAGCAGCGCGATAGCAGCTGATGACATGGATAAGGTTATCGAAGTAGCAAACACGCTGGTTGAAGATTCCAGCGGAAAAACACCGACAAGAATTATTGCCAAAATGCCGCTTACCTTTAAAAAAATATCCTATAATATTCACTCAGGTTTTAAAAAACTACTGGCTGATTCAAAGGAAAAAAGAGACAGTAAACTGGCATTAAAAGAAGTTTCCGAGATTATGCAAAACTGTTTGGCCTGTCATGCATCTCATAGTCTAAAACCCAGATAGAGCGACTTACATAATGAAATTACTATTCTCTTTAATATCTATTCTTTTATTTAGCAGCCTCCATGCTGAAATACCGCTGAAAGTATCAAAAGTCGCTGACAATATCTATGCGCTGAAAGGTGAACTTAATCAACGCTCAAAGGAAAACTATGCAAATAATGCAACCTTTGGTCTGGTCGTTACCAATGAAGGTGCATTACTGATTGATTCTGGCGGTAGTTATCTTGGTGCAAAACAAATTGCCAAGACCATCAAAACCATTACAGACAAGCCTGTCAAAGTGGTAATCAATACCGGCGGACAAGATCATCGCTGGTGGGGAAATAGCTATTTTAAAGCATTAGGCGCGCATATTATTACATCAAAAGCGGCTTATGCTGATCAAAAGAAAAGGGCAAACGATGAATACAACGGTCTTGAGAGATTTCTTGGCGATGCGATTAAAGGCACTAAGGATGTCTATGCCGATGAACAATTTGAAAACACCTTAGACCTAACTTTAGGGCAGTATACCTTTAAACTCATTTATGCGGGTGCGGCGCATACTGTGGGTGACAGCTTTGTCTGGATGCCCAAAGAAAAGATACTGTTTGCAGGTGATATTGTCTTTATGGATCGCTTGCTTGGTCCTGGTCCTGCGGCAGATACAGCAAGCTGGATGAAGGTATTTGAAACCATGGCAAGCTATAAACCTGAGGTGATTATTCCGGGGCATGGCGCACCTGGCAGCCTGAAAAAAGCAACCGAAGAAACCTATGACTATATAAAGTTTATGCGTTCAGAAGTGGCAAAGATACTGGATAACGATGGCAGCATGCAAGATGCTGCAAAAATTGACCAGTCACATTACAGCTATTTAAAAGTCTATGACAAAATGGCTGGGCGCAGCGCTCAGGCTTTTTTTAGCCAGATGGAATTTGAATAAGTGCCAATGATAAGCTGATCAAAATTCGGGTTTAAGACTCTTTATGCTTACAATGTGCATCTGCTTGTGCATTGTTAAGCGTAAAGAGTCCTGACTTCTATTTTAAACCTGAAAAACCTGAATCC
>JALVDQ010000343.1 GCA_027008885.1 Thiotrichaceae bacterium
AAGACAGAGGACAGAAGACAGCGTAGGTCGGATTAGCCCAAGCGTAATCCGACAAAATCATGGCACTATGTTGGATGACGCTACGCTAATCCAGGCAGCGATTGAGTAAATCAACAGGTTTAACCCAGCACCAAAATATATAAAAAACAGGGGGGATGGGTATGGCAGAGGACAGAAGACAGAAGACAGAGGACAGAGGACAGAGGACAGAGGACAGAGGACAGAGGACAGAGGACAGAAGCAGAGCATGTAGCCTGCGTTGAGGATACAAAACGCGGGATGGTGTATTGCCGGGGTCGGCACAATTTCTGTGTTGTGCGAGAATAATAAAAATATCAATCATATTGTTTGCTACCGCGCTATTCTGATAATAAACTCACTGCCCTATGACACTTGAAGTTAAAAAGCTGCAATGTATTCGTGGAGATCGTGAGTTGTTCAGGGAGCTCTCGTTTAGCTTGCAGGAGAAACAGTTAATGATGCTGGAAGGTCGCAATGGCAGTGGCAAAACAACTTTGCTGCGCGCTTTGTGTGGTTTGTATGTGGCTGATCAGGGAGAGATTTTGTGGCGGGGTAAACCAATCAGGCAGCAGGATGAGGCGTACCGGCGCGAGCTTTTGTATTTGGGGCATCTGAATGCGATCAAGGCAGATTTGTCTGTGCTTGAGAATTTGCGTATCAATTCCCTGTTGGCGGGTGCGCGTGTTTCTGATGATGATCTTATGGCGGCACTGGATACGATTGGTTTGTATGCTTTTGAGGATTTTCCCACGAGTCAGCTTTCGCAGGGGCAGAAACGTCGCGTGGCTTTGGCGCGCTTGCTTGTCAGTAAAGCCAGTTTGTGGATTCTGGATGAGCCTTTTGTGGCTCTGGATGTTGCCGCAGTGGAACACTTGCAAGCGATTATTGCCAAGCATGTCGAGCAGGGCGGCATGGTGATTTTGACAACGCATCAGGAAGTGCCCTTGACCTCTGGCAAGATCAAGCGCCTTTCCTTAAATGACCATGCCGTATGAGTACGCGGTATTATGCGCTATTACGCGGTATAAAGAAAAACTATGATTAAAGCCTTCTGGATTATTCTTAAACGTGATTTATTGCTTGCATTGCGACGTCGCAGTGAGGTGTTTACCGTGCTGTTTTTTTTCATGGTGGTGATTAGCCTGTTTCCACTGGGGGTTGGCAGTGAGGATAAAACGCTGAAGCTGATTGCGCCGGGTGTTGTCTGGGTGGCTGCCTTGCTGGCTTCGACGCTGGCTCTGGATCGTCTGTTTGCGAATGATTATCTTGACGGCACGCTGGAGCAGTTTGTCCTGATTCCACATTCGCTGCCAGTTATTGTGCTGGCAAAAATGCTGGCGCACTGGTTGCTGACCGGATTGCCACTGGTGCTGATCGCGCCGCTGGTTGGTCTGTTTTATCATTTGCCGAGTGCTTCAATTTGGGTGATGGTGCTGGTATTGCTGCTAGGTACGCCGGTTTTGAGCATGATTGGCGCCATAGCTGCGGCACTTACGCTGGGTTTGCGGGGTGGCGGAGTGCTGATTTCACTGCTGGTTTTGCCACTGTATATTCCTGTGCTGGTTTATGGCGCGGGTGCCGTTTCTGTCAGTATGCATGAGGGGGTTAGCACACAGCCTTATATTCTGCTGCTTTCGGCATTTATTTTATTGAGCGTGATTTTTTCACCCTGGGCAACGGCAGCAGCACTTAAAATATCACTTGAGTAGCCGGATTAGCGTGGTTTGATCCCGGTATAAGCCACGAATTACACTGAGGCTAAAATCTAATTGACTTAATCTGGTTGACATAACATCAGATAAGCCTATAATGCGTAGGCGCTTGAAAGTACGTTTTTTATGCAACACCATCTCGAAGTTCCTTCTTACGATCCTCGTTCTCGTTTTCATAATCATAGCAACACATTCAGCAATACCGTCCTGAGGTTTTCAGGACAAATTTATACAATTAAAATATTATTAGGAAAAAAATATGTCTACAACTACTGGAACAGTTAAGTGGTTCAACGAATCTAAAGGCTTTGGTTTTATTGAGCAAGATAATGGCCCCGATGTTTTCGCACATTTCAGTGCAATTCAGGGCGATGGATTCAAGACTTTAAACGAAGGTCAAAAGGTTGAGTTCACAGTTACCGACGGTCAAAAAGGTCCCCAGGCGGACAATATCGTCGCTGTTTAATCTTTAAACAGGCTGTCTGTCTGGGATGGTCATGGGTGTAGCGGGGAAAGCTGATTTTCTCGCTACAATTCATATTCTCAGGCAGGCTCCCTTTCATCGCTTTCATCACTTTTAGTATTCTTCTTTAGTTCTTTTAATTTGCGCGTCAGCGTATTTCTTCCCCAGCCGAGCAGTTCGGCAGCATCCTTTTTTCTTCCACCTGTTTTATTCAGTGCAGCATCAAGCGCTATTGATTCAAACTTTGGCGTAATTTTATCCAGCACACGCTTTTCACCACGATTAAGACATTGTGAAATGTATTGATATAACTGCTCTTCCCAGTTGTTGATATTGGTTGCTTCGGTTTTTTGCAGCTCTGCCGGAAGATCCTCAAAAGTAACGATATGACCTGTTGCCATGACTGTAAGCCAACGGCTAACATTTTCAAGCTGGCGTACATTTCCCGCCCATTCCAGCGTTTGCAGGTAATCGCTGACTTCCTGACTGAGTGTTTTCTGTTCGGTGTTTAATTCTTTTGCCGCCTGTGCAAGAAAGTGATTAAGGAGCAAAATAATGTCTTCACCGCGCTCCCGCAATGGGGGGATTTGTATCCGGATGACGTTCAAGCGATGAAACAGGTCCTCACGAAAAAGACCTTTTTTTACCTGCTCTTCCAGATTTTGATGTGTTGCTGCAACAATACGCACATCAACCTTGATGGGACGGGTGCCACCGACGCGATAAAATTCACCGTCAGCAAGAACCCGCAGCAGGCGGGTTTGCAGCTCTGGTGGCATATCGCCGATTTCATCCAGAAACAGGGTGCCTTTGTTTGCCTGTTCAAAGCGCCCTGTGCGTTGCGCCTGAGCGCCAGTAAAAGAGCCTTTTTCATGCCCAAAAAGTTCGGATTCAAGCAGGTCTTTGGGAATGGCTGCGGTATTAATCGCTATAAACGGGTTGTTGGCACGCGGGCTATGGTTGTGTAATGCCTTGGCTACCAGCTCTTTTCCAGTGCCGGATTCGCCTGTGATTAATACCGAAATACTGGTTTTGCTGAGCCGTCCAATGGTGCGAAACATATCCTGCATGGCAACCGATTTGCCAATAATTTCTTGCTGACTGATCTCGTTTTGCGTGTCTTCGCTTGTATCTTTTGGTTTGATTGCCGATTTGCCGGATGCGCAGGCGCGCTTGCTTAGCTCGATTGCCTCGTTAATATCAAACGGTTTGGGTAGATATTCAAAGGCACCACTTTGATAGGCTGACATTGCACTATCCATATCAGAATGCGCGGTCATTATGATAACCGGAAGGTCTGGGTGATCTTTATGGATTGTGTCAATCAGCTCGAAGCCATCCATGCCCGGCATACGAATATCGGTGATAATGGCATCAGGCAGCTCCTTGTTTTCTGTTGCCTGTTGTAACGCCCTGAGCAAATCGCTGGCATATTCAAATACACTCACCTGCATACCGGCTTTTTCCAGGGCGCGCTGTAGAACCCAGCGTATTGACTGGTCATCATCGACAATCCATATATTTTCAGACATCTAGTTAGTCTCCTTTTGATCAGACATCGGTAAGAGCAGGGTGAAACAGGTCTTTCCCGGCTTTGATTCAAACTGAATGACACCGTTGAGGCGATTTGCCAGAGACTGGGCAATCGAAAGTCCCAGTCCGGTGCCTTTTGCTGAACCACTAATCATGGGGAAAAATAGCTTGTCGCGTATATCTTTGGGTACACCACGCCCATCATCAATAATTTCCAGGCGTAATACCAGGCGGTGTTGTTGATGATTGATGGTAAAGTTGCGCATGATGCGGGTGCGGAACAGGATATTCCCCTTGTCACCCACAGCCTTGAGCGCATTTCCGACAATATTGAAGATGATCTGTATTAAATGATCCCGATCCGCAAGCAACTCAGGAATGCTTGGATCATAATCAAAACGCAGGTTCACGCCGTCGGGTATATCTGCCTTGACCAGCTTGCGAACGCGCTCCAGCACTTCATGGATATTAATGCGTTCATGTTTTACCGGATGACGCGAGCCCAGCATTCGGTCAACCAGATTTTGCAGGCGATCTGCCTCGGAAATAATAATCTTGGTATATTCCTTGAGTTCATTATTCTGTAATTCACTCTCAAGCAGTTGCGCTGCTCCGCGTAAACCACCCAGTGGATTTTTTATTTCATGCGCCATGCCCCGCACCAGCTGTTGTGTCGCCTGTTGCTGGCTCAGGAGCTGTTCTTCCCGTGCGATACGCAGTTGATGATCTACGCGATAGAGTTCAAGTACCACGCCAACCAGTTTTCCAGTGTTTAATATCGGGCTGGCGACACAATCCACGGTTATTTCGCTGTGCTTGCTGCGCAGATGACAGCTGCGTAAAACCTGTGGTTCTCCGTTATCAAGAACATATTGCAGATGATCCACAATCATAAACTGACCAAATAAAGCAGTATAGGGTTTTTGCTGGATGCGTTCCCTTGACTGGTCAAACAGGTTTTCAGCAGCGGCATTGATTTTCTGGATTAACAGCGATTTATCCAGCACGATGATGGCAGTGCTCAGGGCATCGCTGACTAACTCCGTAAAAAAACTGCTGTCTTGTTTATCTGGCAAGAAATGTGCTCCTGTTAAACGAATCTTGTTATTTGGCTAAGCAAACATCGCGCCAACATCATTTGATGAAGCCTTCGACCCAGATCTTGCCTTTGAATGCTTGGATTGTTTTGTATTTATTGGTAAGAGCCTGTCAACTACATAAATAATCTGACAAGCAAAGCACCGCGCATGCACATTTAGTGCTAAAAGCGCACTAAATAGGTGCATTTTTGCATATTAATCTATTTTCTGTCTTATTTTAAGCTTGATATAGCGCAATTTTATCATTTGCTGATAGTTGGCATAGAAATTGCTGAACCACACTTAGCAATTACGCTTATCCTGTTTTAAATATCAGGAAACAATTAATTTTTTAGATAGGAGTAGAAAGCAATGAAACTAGTCACTGCAATAATTAAGCCTTTCAAGCTCGATGATGTAAGAGAAGCATTATCCGAGATTGGGGTTGCAGGTGTTACTGTAACAGAGGTAAAAGGATTTGGTCGTCAGAAAGGACATACAGAGCTATATCGTGGTGCTGAATATGTCGTCGATTTTCTACCAAAAGTAAAAATTGAAGCCGCCGTTTCCAGTGATATTGTGGATCAGGTTACTGAAGCCATTATCAAAGCTGCAAACACCGGAAAAATTGGTGATGGAAAGATTTTTGTATCTGAAATTGAGCAGACTATCCGTATTCGCACGGGTGAGACTGGTCCTGAAGCGTTATAAAAGGAGAAGATAAAATGAAATCATTATTTGCTTTGCTGGGAGCGCTGTTTATATCGCTTCTACCTACAATGGCTTTTGCCGAAGATAAATTAAGTTCTGGCGATACCGCCTGGATGCTGACTGCTACAGTTTTAGTGCTGTTCATGACTATTCCTGGTTTATCCATGTTTTATGCAGGCATGGTTCGTAGTAAAAATGCACTGTCCACTTTTGTGCAGATTTTTGCGATTACCGCATTAATGACCGTCCTGTGGGTGGTGATTGGTTACAGTATTGCTTTCGGTGGAGAAGGTGCTTACTGGGGCGGTCTGGACAAGATGTTCCTCAAGGGCGTGACTGTTGACTCCTTGAGCGGCACAATTCCAGAAACTGTTTTCATGGTTTTCCAGATGACATTCGCCATTATTACACCTGCCCTGATCGTCGGTGCTTTCGCTGAAAGAATGAAGTTTTCAGCAATGCTGATTTTTATGGCAATCTGGTTAGTTGTTGTTTATGCGCCAATTACTCACTGGGTTTGGGGCGATGGCGGCTGGTTAGGCGGCAAGGGTATTCTGGACTTTGCTGGTGGTACAGTTGTTCATATTAATGCGGGTATTGCAGGTCTTGTTTCAGCCATCGTTCTTGGTAAGCGCAAAGGCTATGGCAAGACTGTAATGGCTCCACATAACCTGACTTACACCATTATTGGCGCGTCCATGCTTTGGGTTGGCTGGTTTGGTTTCAACGCAGGTAGTGAGCTGGCTGCGGATAATGTTGCTGGCATGGCAATGGCTGTTACACAGATTGCTACAGCAATGGCAGCACTAACCTGGATGCTTGCAGAATGGATTTTCCATGGCAAGCCAAGTGGTCTGGGTATTGCTTCTGGTGCGGTGGCTGGTCTTGTTGCGATCACACCAGCTTCTGGCGCGGTAGGTCCTATGGGAGCACTGGCTATTGGTGCTGCATCAGGTTTCCTGTGTTACCTGGGTGCAACCAAGTTGAAGAAAATATTCGGTTATGATGATTCGCTGGATGCCTTTGGCGTACATGGAATCGGCGGTATTGTTGGTGCAATCCTGACAGGTGTATTTGCTGCCAAAGGTTTTGGTGGCGCCGGATTTGGTGACGGGATTGAGAGCATTGCGGGTCAGGTAACCGTACAAGCACTGGGTGTCGGTGCAACACTGATCTACACAGGTGTTGTAACCTTTATTATTCTGATGTTGCTTAAACTAACTATTGGGCTTCGTGTTTCTGAAGAAGTTGAGACCGAAGGTCTGGATACTTCTGAGCATGATGAAAGGGCTTATATTCTTTAGGAAATCCCTGGCTGGAATTTAGCACAGAAGAATAGTGCCGTTATTTTTCACGTTCGTGGGAAATAGCGGCATTTTTTTTGTTGGCAGGAAGCCTTCATAAGTACCCAAACAAAATTTTGTTAGATTAATTTTAAGCGGGTACTTAAGGTACAGGAAGCGGGAGATTTAATAATGGAAAACAATATTTTTGAATTGCAATACGCACTCGATACCTTTTACTTTCTGGTTATGGGTGCACTGGTTATGTGGATGGCGGCTGGCTTTGCAATGCTGGAAGCGGGTCTGGTGCGTTCCAAAAGTACCACCGAGATACTCACCAAAAACGTCGTTCTTTATGCGATAGCGTGTACCGCCTATATGTTTGTCGGTTATTATATTATGTATGATGGTGATCTGTTTCTTGCAAATATCGCACTGGATGGCGCAGATAATGCTGATGGCATGACGGCTGCAGTATTAAAAGAATTTGCAGATCGTGATGGCGGATTTACCGGCAGTTCTGTTTATTCAAATGCTGCTGATTTTTTCTTTCAGGTTGTATTCGTTGCAACAGCCATGTCTATTGTTTCTGGTGCCGTTGCCGAGCGTATGAAGTTATGGGCATTCCTGCTGTTTGCTATCGTTATGACCGGCTTTATCTACCCAATGGAAGGCTCCTGGACCTGGGGTGGTAAATCAGTATTTGGTTTATTCGATCTGGGCGATGCTGATGACAAAGCCGGTCTGATTGGCTTTGGTTTCTCCGACTTTGCCGGTTCAGGTATCGTGCACATGGCAGGTGCCGCTGCTGCAATTGCTGGCGTTCTGCTACTTGGTCCACGCAAAGGAAAATATGGAAAAGATGGAAAAATCTATCCTATCCCTGGTGCAAACCTGCCTCTCGCCGCTTTAGGTACATTCATTCTATGGCTGGGCTGGTTCGGATTCAATGGTGGTTCAGTTCTGAAACTGGGTGACATAGCAAACGCCAACTCTGTTGCCATGGTCTTTCTGAATACAAACGCAGCAGCAGCCGGCGGCGTTATCGTTGCACTGGTTGTTGCGCATCTGCTGTTTGGCAAGGCTGACCTCACCATGGTACTAAACGGTGCTCTGGCTGGTCTGGTTGCAATCACCGCAGAACCTTCTACACCGTCACCACTGATGGCAACTATCATTGGTTCAATAGGCGGATTCATTGTTGTATTTTCTATTATCTTCTTTGATAAATTAAAGATTGATGATCCGGTGGGTGCTATCTCGGTTCATGGCGTGGTTGGTTTCTGGGGCTTGATGGCTGTACCTCTTACAAAAGAAGGCACTACCTTCTTTGGTCAGTTTGTGGGCGCTGCCACCATCTTCATCTGGGTATTCACGGTATCTTTTATAGTATGGCTTATTCTGAAGATGGTCATGGGTATCCGTGTATCTGAAGAAGAGGAATACGAAGGTGTGGATATAGGTGAGTGCGGTATGGAAGCCTATCCAGAGTTTACCAGTAAATAACACAGCAAGCTAAATCTGCGATTTCACTGCTATTAGCTTAGCATTGAGGTCACGGATTCAAGTGTAAACAACGAACATAAAAAAAGAGAGCCTCGGCTCTCTTTTTTTATGTTTACTCTCTGGAGAAGATACCCAGTCTCGTAAACGCAGGTTTGGAGATTTAAAAATGAGTGGTTTCAGACAGATAACGGGGAGAAGATATGCGCAGCTGAAGTGTATCGACCGTTATCCATCTGAAACCGGCGCAAAGGCAAGGAAAAACCTCTACACAAACTCTCTGACCGGAGCATCAATAAAAGGTTCAAAAAAATTTCCAGGACGCAGACTCGCACGCAAAAATATATAAAAAACAGGGGGGATGGGTAGCAGAAGACAGAGGACAGAGGACAGAGGACAGTGTAGG
>JALVDQ010000344.1 GCA_027008885.1 Thiotrichaceae bacterium
CTGTCCGAGAACCTTGACCTCTATTTGCCCAATAGCGTGTTAAAAGTGCTTATTTATATACTTCATAATCTGGGCGTTACTATTTTTGTGGCTACTCCATTCGCATGGTTTGTAGCACCGGTTTTGTATCCGGCATTTTTCCACGCCAGATAGAGAAGGACTCTGCCGCCTGTTCTACCAGCATTCCCAGTCCATTCATTACTTTTGCAGCACCCTGATCTTCACACCAGTTTTCAAAGGCGGTGGGTCTGCCTGCGTACATCATATCATAACAATGCACCGCAGGTGCGAGACAAGTTTCTGGTATTGGTGGCATAATGCCCTGCAAACTCGCTGCTGTGCCATTAATAATCAGGTCATACTCACCCTGAATATCGGCAAAACCTGCGCCCGCAAGCTGGCAGCCTTCACTAATGTCCTGCATGTCTTTGGCTAAATCTGTAGCGCGCTCAGGGGTGCGATTGGCAATAAAAATCTGCTTTGGAAACTGTTGTAGCAAGGGCTGAATCACGCCACGCACTGCCCCCCCTGCCCCAAGAATCAAAATACGCCTGTCTTTGATTGGGCTGTTATGGTTTACCACCAGATCGCGTAGCATGCCGATGCCATCGGTATTTGCACCAAAAACAGTGCCATCCTCTTCAAGAACCAGCGTATTAACCGCACCTGCGCGTTGTGCATAATCGCTGAGTTTATCCGCCAGATCAAAGGCCTGCTGCTTGAAAGGCACGGTAACATTCAAGCCCTTGCCGCCACCTTGTCGAAATGCCTCAACGGTCTGCCTGAATTTATCCAGCGGTGAGAGCAAGGCTTCATACATAAGCTCTTCACCTGTCTGCCGGGCAAACATCTGGTGAATCATTGGGGATTTGCTGTGAGCGATGGGGTTTCCGATTACGGCGTATTTATCAATGGAATGTGCCATATTTGTATATTAACCTGTTTGTTTTCTGTTTTTGCCTGCTTATACCCATCCCCCCCTTTTTATATATTTTTCATAACAGTGTTGGATAGAAGCCTGTCCGAGAACCGGGAATCGTAGGTCGGGTTAGCGCTAGCGTAACCCGACACATGCAAAATATAGTTATGCTTAAACCTGTTAATTTATTTAATATGTAGATTGGATCAGCGTAGAGTAATCAAACATAATACCATGATCTTGTCGGCTTACGCTCAGGCTAACCCGACCTACAATAACCCAGCTACGATTTTGAAAAATATATAAAAAAAGGGGGGGATGGGTTGTCACTATTTGTCTTTGGTTTCACCTGAATCCGTCAGCCACTCTGCCACAACTTTGGCATAGTAGGTTAAAATGCCATCCGCTCCGGCGCGTTTAAAGCCTAGCAGTGATTCCATAACCACCGCCTTTTCATCCAGCCAGCCGTTTTCTGATGCCGCCTTGAGCATGGCATATTCACCGCTGACCTGATACGCATAGGTGGGAGCCTTAAATTCATCCTTGACGCGCCTGACAATATCAAGGTAGGGCATACCCGGTTTTACCATTACCATATCGGCGCCTTCCTGCAAGTCAAGAGCCACCTCATAGAGTGCTTCGTCGCTGTTTGCGGGGTCTTGCTGATAGCTGTATTTATTGCCACCGCCCAGATTTCCGGCAGAGCCAACAGCGTCTCTGAAAGGACCATAAAAACTGGAGGCATATTTTGCCGAGTAAGCCATAATGCGGGTATTTACAAAGCTTTCATGTTCGAGTGCGGCGCGGATTTTGCCAATGCGTCCGTCCATCATGTCCGAAGGTGCGACCACGTCGGCTCCTGCCCTGGCATGTGAAAGAGCCTGCGAAACCAGCACTTCGACGGTTCTGTCATTCATAATATAACCGTTATCGTCCATAAGACCGTCCTGCCCGTGCGAGGTAAATGGATCAAGTGCAACATCCGTCATCACGCCCAGCTCCGGTACGGCTTTTTTGAGAGCGCGTACTGCGCGTTGTGCCAGCCCTTCGGGGTTATACGCCTCTTCTGCCAAGTCGGATTTTTTATCACTGCCCACCACGGGGAACAGCGCCATCATGGGAACTCCCAGCGCGGCAACTTTTTTGGCTTCCTTGACGAGTAAATCAACACTTAAACGCTCTACGCCTGGCATCGAATCAACCTTTTCGCGTTTATCCTTGCCCTCAATAACAAAAACAGGATAAATCAGGTCATTCACGGTTAATACATTCTCACGCATCAGACGCCGTGAAAAATCATCACGACGCATTCGGCGCATACGCGCATGGGGGTAAGAGCTTGGGGTTATGGGCATGGTTTTTACCTTGAATTAAAAGTTACATGAGTAGTTACTGTATAAATTTATCCCAGTTTATTACTTTCTACAACCTCTCTTATTTGTTTTTCTGCATATTCAGCGATTTGCTTTCTTTGTGTGAACTGCCTACCCTGAATTACAGGAAAAAAGGTCAGTTCAACATGGATGTTTTTTTCAGCCAGGATATTCATCAGGTTACGCAAAAAGCTTTCGTCTTCCCAGACAATATTGGGATGAGGTTTGCCCTCGTCATCCAGATAACGAATGGCTATCGGCTGAACTGGCAGTTGATGATCAATTGCAGGGGCAAAAATACGCGCATGAAAGTGCCTCAAGTCTCGACCATTACCTGTTGTTCCTTCAGGAAAAATAAGGATATTGTCACCTGATTTTACGGTCTCGGAAATCTGTGCAGAGGCTTTTTTGGAGGCATCTTTTCCACCCCGCTGAATAAAGACTGTGCCAACTTTTTCTCCCAGCCAGCCGATTACCGGCCACTTGCGCACTTCTGCCTTGGAGAGAAATGTTGCACCCGCGCTACCGATAACCGGAATATCCAGCCAGGAAACATGATTAGCAACCCATAAGGCGGACTGCTGATGCGCGTCTCCTGTCATCTTCAGCTTGATGCCGACGATTGTAACCACCTTTTTTAACCACCACTGACGAAGATTCTTTTGCTTCTGGTTAATCGCAACTAATTTTTCGCCTGATTTTTTTCGTGGCGCATAAACAAGCATTAAAATCACGCCAATAACAGACAAGCCCAAAAGCGCAATAAAACGGTATGATATTCTGATATATTTCATATTATTATCGAATTTATTTAATTTCTTTTATAGGTATAATCCGCGTTTTGTCTGACATAGAGTCTGGCATAGTATTTGGCATAGCATCTGTCATAGTGCCTCGCCGCTTTACCCCCTCCCCCACCCAGGCATGACCATAAATCACTTCCCAGCTTGCAGGATACAGCCCCTCACTGGTTTTAAACTGCTCATAAGCCTGCTCAAACGCAGCAAACCTGTCTTTTCCCGTCAGACCCTTGCAGCGCTGGCTGTCGCTATTGCTCGCTCCAATATTTTTAATATCGCGCATTAGCTGGCGCACATTCGCATAGGTCATGGTGATAATTTCCATATCGGTCACCGGATCAAGAAAACCCGCCTGCAACAGCATGTCACCAATTTCGTGCATGTCGGCAAAGGTGCTGGTGTGCGGCATGTTGTCTACTTGCGCCCAACTCTGGCGTATTTCCCTGAGTGTATCCGGTCCGAATGTGGTAAACAGCAGCAAACCATTGGGTGCCAGCACATGATGAAAACCTGCCAGGGTGCTTGCCAGATCATTGCTCCATTGCAACATCAGACTGGAAACCAGCAGATCAAAGCTTTCCTGCTTGAAGGGCAAGCACTCGGCATCGCCACACACTGCTTGCAGATTGTGCGCGCGACGCCTGGCAGAAGGCATAAGGGAAGAGCATAGATCATGTACCCATCCCCCCCCTTTTTTTACTATTTTTGACCTGCCTGCTGTGGCTGTGTGTGCCACTGCTCTGGACATATTCAGTGCCAGATCAAGCGCAACCGTCTGTGCTTCGGGGTAACGCTTGAGCATGTCCCGAACAAGAAAGCCGGTACCGCTGCCGACATCAAGGATTCGTTCTGGCTGGTGTTTGATATATTCCAGACGCGCGCTCAAACGGGCTGCAATTTCCTTTTGCAAGACGGCCGCAGCATCATAGCTTTTTGATGCCTTTTCAAAATGTTGCCTTATTATTTTCTTGTCAAGCATTAGATTGTATAAAGGCTAAAAGGTGAGAAACAAATTCTTCAGGATGTGTCATAAAGGGTGCGTGTCCGGCATTTTTAAGGAGGGTGATTTGAGCATCTGGACGCAATAATTTCAAATCATTTATGACTTCGGCAGGCACTAATTTGTCTTTTTCTGCAAACAGATAATGCTGTGGCACATCGGGATTACTCTGACGCAAATCTGTTGTGCTTAATACTTGCAAACCCAGTTTTAGGGCATGCAGATAATTAGCATACCCATCCCCCCCTTTTTTTATATATTTTTGATTTGACACAATATCCTGAATCAGCGCCTGCTGTATTGCTCTGGCGTTTTTAATTCCCATAAACTGCAATGCAATAAAACGCTTGAGTGTTGCTGCGGGGTTATCCTGCAAGCCTTTCGCAAAGTTTTCCAGGAGTTCGGGGCTGATACCATGTTGCCAGTCATCAGCCTGTGAAAATCTCGGTGTGGAAGCGACCAGCGTCAGGCTTTTTAGCCGCTCAGGAATTTTTAGCGCAACGCACTGCGCGATCAGTCCGCCAAGTGACCAGCCCAGCAGATGAGCCTCGCGCGGAATTACCTTTAACACCCGTTTAACGATGTCCTGGAGTGAATCCGCCCTTATGTGGTTATTTATGCCATGCCCCGGCAGATCAAGCCAGCTCACTCTAAATTCAGCTTCTAGCGCGGGACGCACGGTTTTCCATACCGCTGAATTCATGCCCCAGCCATGAATAGCGACAAGCGGCGCACCTTTTCCTGTGGTTGTGACTAAAAGTTGTTTCAAGTAGACTATCCTTAGGGATGAAAAAAGTCATTCCCTTCAATATAATATTCACGGTTCTATATCATGCTCATGCCCTATTTTCTAGTCATTCTCGCTTATTTTACAGGTTCTCTTTCTGCCGCCATTATTACCTGCAAACTACTCGGCAAAGTTGACCCGCGCACGGTGGGTTCACGCAATCCGGGGGCGACCAATGTATTGCGTTATGCTGGCAAAAAGGCGGCGATTTTGACCCTGCTGGGTGACATGCTGAAAGGGCTTGTGCCGGTCGCCATAGGACATGCGCTGGGATTAGGCTGGGAGTGGCTGGTGCTGGTGGGTATTGCTGCCTTTCTGGGGCATTTGTATCCAGTTTATTATGGCTTCAGGGGGGGCAAGGGGGTTGCCACTGCGTTTGGTGTTTTTCTTGGTTTAAACCCGATTATTGGTATTGTGGTTTTACTCACATGGATGATTTCTGCGCTGATTTTTAATATATCCTCCCTCTCCGCGCTGATTGCTACATTGCTTGCGCCCGTCTATTTCTATATTGTGACAAGCTCCATACCACTGTTTTTCGGCTTGCTGTTTATTACACTGATGATTTACTGGCGGCATCGCACCAATATCATTGAAATTATTGACGGCACCGAGGACAAAATTGTTGAAAAAGGCGGAAAAACCACGGTTGATATTACAGCAGACAAAAATTAATAAAATAAATAACCCCGACCGAGTATAAACTGCCTTGAGTAATTTACTTTTCCAGGATGTTACTGAACTAAAGGGGGTCGGTCCCAGGCTTGCCGAAAACCTGCAAAAACTCGGTATCGAGAAAGTACAGGATTTATTCTTTCACCTGCCACTGCGTTATCAGGATCGCACCAGGGTTTATCCCATAGGCAGCACTCATCACGCCCAGGAAGTAATGATTGTCGGGGTGGTGGAACATTCGCAGATTATTTTCAAGCACCGCCGCATGATGATCGTAACACTATCAGATGCAAGCGGTTTTATTACACTGCGTTTTTTTCATTTTAGCAATGCCCAGCAAAAAAGCTTTTCCAGAGGCACCCGCGTAAGTTGCTTTGGTGAAGTGCGTATCAGCAATACAAACCGTGAAATGGTGCATCCTGAATACCGGATTTTACAGGGCGATGCGCCACTTCAGCTAAGTGACACACTGACACCCATCTACCCCACAACCAAAGGCTTGCAACAACGCACCCTGCTGCGTCTGGTTGGCGAAGCACTAAAACAGCTTGCGGCACTGGATGATTTAATCCCGGCAGAGATTATTCAGCAATACCAGCAAATCGAACTACATCAAGCCCTGCGGATTCTGCATCAACCCGCGCCAAATATCAGCGCCAGTGACTTGCTTGCACGTTCTCATCCCGCGCAGCAGCGTGTTATTTTTGAAGAGTTGCTGGCGCATCATTTAAGTCTGAGAAAGCTGCGGGAGCAACGCAAAAAAGTCTCAGGTATTGCATTAAAAAATCAGCATAAGTATTTTATACAACTGCGTAAATCACTACCTTTCAAATTAACCAACGCACAGTTGCGAGTGATTGACGAGATCAACCAGGACTTGCAACAGGCGCACCCCATGAATCGACTGGTTCAGGGCGACGTCGGTTCAGGCAAGACTCTGGTAGCAGCGGCGGCGGCACTGGATGCCATTGAAGCAGGTTTTCAGGTTGCGCTTATGGCACCCACAGAAATCCTGGCAGAACAGCATTTCAGGAGCTTTAGTCAATGGTTGCAACCGCTTAAACTCAAAGTTACACACCTCTCTGGCAAGCAAAAAGTCGCGGACAAACGCGACGCGCTGGAGAATATCGCACTGGGTTCAAGCCATCTGGCAGTGGGTACACACGCGCTGTTTCAAGATGATGTGCAGTTTCAAAAGCTGGGGCTGATCATTATTGATGAACAGCACCGTTTTGGCGTACATCAACGCCTTGCATTGCGAGAAAAAGGCAAGCAACCGCAACAATCCTTTTATCCACATCAACTGGTAATGACTGCCACACCGATCCCCCGAACGCTCGCCATGACCACCTATGCCGACATGGATTACTCTGTTATTGATGAATTGCCTCCAGGACGCACTCCCGTAAAAACCGTAGTCATCAGTAATTCACGTCGCGCTGATATTGTCGAGCGCATCAACAGGGTATGTGCCAATGATGGCGCGCAGGTCTATTGGGTTTGTACCCTGATTGAAGAATCCGAAGCGCTGCAATGCCAAAATGCAGAAGAAACCTGGGAACTGTTAAAAGAAGCCCTGCCCGATCTGAATATCGGTCTGATTCATGGTCGCATGAAAAGTGATGAAAAAGAAAACATTATGTCACAATTTAAGGCAGGTCAGATTCAACTGCTGGTTGCTACCACGGTTATTGAAGTCGGTGTTGATGTACCCAATGCCTCACTAATGATTATTGAAAACGCCGAACGCCTGGGGCTGGCGCAATTGCATCAACTCCGGGGACGGGTTGGACGCGGCAGCAAGGCAAGCAGCTGTGTTTTGATGTACCAGACACCACTCTCGCAAAATGCCCGCAAACGCCTGGAAGCACTACGCAACAGCAATGACGGCTTTGAAATCGCACAGATTGACCTGCAAATTCGCGGCCCCGGCGAAGTCTTTGGCACCCGTCAAACAGGCGAACTACAGTTTAAAATCGCCAATCTTGTGGATGACCAGCAACTGTTACCACAAGTTCAACAGGCAGCCCAGCAACTTATTGATAACTACCCTGATTCGGTAGAAGCGTTAATTCAACGCTGGATTAAACATGCCGAGGAGTATGCCTCGGTCTAAACACAATCCAACCCATCCCCCCCTTTTTTTACATATTTTTCCGTAACCCTGCAAACCACAAGGCACACGAACACAGAGAACACAAAGCACACAGAGGTTTTAATCTTTTTGTTTTTCAATTACAATCAGACAAATATACAATACTTATAAATAATCAATGTACTTATGTCTGCACTTCAAAAAATAGAAATTATAAAAAACAATGGTGGAATAATCCGTATGTCAGAAGCGCTGAAGGCTGGCATTAGTCGTTATATGCTTTATTCAATGCTCAATAAAGGTGAAATTAAACGCCTTTCTCGCGGGGTTTACATGCTTTCTGATACTTCAGCGATGAGTGAACCAGATCTAGCCATAATTGCCACACGAATACCTAATGCTGTTATATGTCTTATATCCGCCCTGTCATACCATGAACTGACAACACAGATCCCTCATAAAATCAGCATTGCACTCCCTGCAGGCATTAAAACACCAAAGCTGGACTACCCACCTATCGCTGTTTACAGGTTCAATAAAGAAAGTTTTGAAGCGGGTATTGAAACCCATCAAATTGATGGCGTATCAATATATGTATACACCCCAGAGAAAACACTGGTTGATTGCTTTAAGTTTCGCAATAAAATAGGCATGGATATTGTGCTTGAAGCCCTCAAACTCTATAAAGAAAAACAACATATTGATATAAAAAAGATTATGGAGTATGCAAAAATTTGCCGCGTATCAAAAGTAATAAGCCCTTATCTTGAGGCGTCGCTATGAGTCAGAAAAATATTAAAAATTTAGCGGTTTCAACTCGCCAGAAGTTACTCAATAAAGCACATAAAGATCAAGAAAAAACTTTATTCAACCTGTTCTTGAATCTGTAGTAAACCAGGGTAATTTTGATAAAAATTGGCTTCCCGAGTCGAGCTGGAGTTGATTATCAGGCAAATATTTACTCTTGAACCCCAATTGGGTATACCGCTTATACTCTTTATTCTACCGCCTATCCTTGTTAAACTCTCGTTTTCCCCTTTGAAAACCGAGTCT
>JALVDQ010000345.1 GCA_027008885.1 Thiotrichaceae bacterium
TGGTTAAGAAAAAATGAAGCGCTCTGCCCGTATAATTATTCATCCAGAATCATTACAACACAATCTTCTTCGGGCAAAAAAAGCAGCACCTAATTCAAAAATCAGTGCCGTCATAAAAGCCAATGCCTACGGACATGGAGCGCTTGATACGGCAGGAATACTCTATCAAGTGGCTGACAGCTTTGCGGTCTCCTGCATTTCTGAAGCGGTAGAATTGCGCCAGGCTAAAATTGACAAGCCCATTACCGTTTTGCAGGGTCATCAAAGCATGGATGATTTACGCATTGCCGAAAATTATCAGCTGCGACTAACGCTTCACGAACAGCAACAACTCAAATTGCTGGATGACTATCCGGGGAACTTCCGTTTTGAGCTAAATCTGAAAATTGATACCGGAATGCATCGGCTCGGCTTCCCGGCAGAACAGGCAGGTCAAATATATCACAGGTTGCAAAAGCATCATCAGGTCAAGCCGGATCAACTGCTATTAATGACACACTTATCTTGCGCTGATGAACGTAAAAATAATTATACACGTCAACAACTGGAGCGTTTTAAGCAGGTTTGCAGTCACCTCCCTGCACAGCAAAGCATTGCCAATTCTGCGGGCATTCTTGGCTGGAAAGAAAGCCATAGCGACTGGATTCGCCCCGGTATTATGCTTTACGGTAGCTCACCCTTTGCTGAAACACACCGGGATGAGCTGGATTTAAAAGCTGCGATGACACTCAAGGCACCCGTGATTTCCATACATCAACTAAAAAAAGGCGACTATATTGGCTATGCTGCTACTTTTAAATGCCCCAGAGACATGAATGTTGCCGTGATTGCCTGCGGTTATGCTGATGGCTATCCGCGCCATGCGGCGACAGGTACCCCCGTTTTGATTAACGGGCAGCTAACGCGACTGCTTGGCAGGGTATCAATGGATATGATTGTAGTTGATATCAGTCACTTGGACGACAATACGGTGAAAGTATCAGACCTTGCAGAACTTTGGGGAGAAAACCTTAGCGTTGACATTATTGCACATCATGCAGAAACCATTGGCTATGAGCTTTTATGTAATGCTGGCAATAATTGTGCAATTTATGGAACTTAATTTGACTCCTATTATCTGAGTAGTTGTGACAACAAATTAATAAACAACAATCTCAATTGGAGTAATCTCATGAAGATTTTTAATAAAAAACCAGGTAATAAAAAAACTGTACTAACGGCTGGCATTATCGCGCTGGCACTCTCTTCCGCTGTGGTATTAAGCGGTTGTGGCGCAACCAGTGCAGAGCAGACAAACACTATCGCAGGCTCAGTGATTGGTGGCGTTATCGGTCATCAGGTTGGAAAAGGCAACGGCAAAACAGCAGCCACTGTTGCGGGTGCCGTAATCGGTGGAGTTATTGGTGGTAATGCGGGTCGCAGACCAGTTTATCGTTCTGGATATTAAATCGCAAAATTATTGAAGCGTTCATCTTGTACAAAGGTTTAGCAAGATAAGATACGCAAAGATATTACAACAGGAGCAAATCCGATGAGAACATTAAACAAAAAAACATTCTTAAGTAGCGGGCTGATCGCGCTTACACTGACATCAGCTGTAGCCTTGAATGGTTGCGCGGGCGCGAGCAATGAACAGACCCATACGATAGCAGGTTCCGTTATTGGTGGTGCTATTGGACACCAGTTTGGCAAAGGCAGTGGTCGTGATGCAATGACAGTTGTTGGGGCTATCGTTGGCGGTATCATTGGTGGAAATCTGGGACGCCAACTAGATCAGAATGATCGCCGCAAAGTTGCCCAAACACTTGAAACAGCGCCAAATTATAAAAAAGTGGCGTGGAGCAATAATAATACAAATACGCAGTATACATTTACACCAGTGAATAATTACGAAGGTAATGTCAATGGCTACCGCACCCAGTGTCGTGATTATGTCATGGATGCCTGGATTGATGGTCGAATGCAACAGGTCAAGGGACGAGCCTGTAAAAATAGTCAGGGTCAATGGGTAAGCACTAATTAACCTAACTGACTATTTTCAATTAAAATAATAAGAATAATAAATTACTAAAGGGAGTCTTGTGACAGACTCCCTTTTTTATTGCTGGAGTGCTAGGAGCCTGTCCGAGAACTGGGATTGAAACGAAAATTTCAGAATTGTTATAAGGTGAGTTTATCAAGAGAGGCGAATAGCCACTCTATTTAACGAAC
>JALVDQ010000346.1 GCA_027008885.1 Thiotrichaceae bacterium
GTTGCCAGCCCAAAGCCAAACAGTACAAACACGCTACCGCCCACGCGGTTAACCGTTTTAGAACCCCTGGGTGACAATAACCATCCCTTGATTGAATTGGCAGCAAAAATATAAATGCTGTGAATGACAATAATCATGCCGCAAAACGTCAGGGTTAAATAGCCAAACTGAAGCAGATAGCCTTGCTCCGGGTCAATAAACTGCGGAAACAGTGACATAAAAAAGAAAATGGGTTTGGGATTTAGCACGGATATAAAAAAGCCTTCCTTGAAACGCTTAATATCGTGTGATATTTTAGATGTCTGATATTCGCCCTCTTTGTTTTCCCGCACTGCTGTCGAAGATACTGAAGAAATTGCTGGAGATCGCCACAGCTTGATACCCAAATAAACGAGGTAAGCTGCGCCAATGTATTTCAAGAGAGTAAAAGCTAGCGCAGACGAAGAAAGCAGGATGCCCAAACTGGTCGCAGAAATAACAGCAATCGCAAGAATGCCCAGCGAAATACCAAACATTCCTGCCAGAGCTGCTCTTGTACCATAGCGAATTGCATTGGATAAACTCAGAATAACGCCTGGTCCGGGGCTGGCAACCGTGATAGCGACAATCACAAAATAAAGGGCATATTGTTGCATGTTTCTTCTACAAACTTCCTGAATTTAGAATCTTCCTTGTCACGCTATTGCGCCATCCCTTATCTGGGATTTTCATAGAAAATATAGGAAGTTGAATAATCACTAAATTCAAAGTAGATTTTCTTTTTTTCATTGTCATCCACCTTGCCATTCAGATTGCTATCGAGATAGCCATAACCATAGCGATACGGACGATCTCTATCGCTGCTTGTCCCAATGGCAGTGGTGAGTTTATCAATTTGCAGAAAACGCTTGGCAAGTGTATTGCCTGCATAAATTTCCAGAATACCATCGGTGCCTGTCCAGTTGTTAATTGCACGTCCAATCTTGTTCTGGCTTTCCTGGGTACAAGCGACTAAAGACAGCATGAGTGGTAATATCAATAATTTGGTTTTCATTTATTAATCCTTTGTTTGGTGTTGCTTAGGAGCCTGTCCAAGAATAGTGAATCTACTGCGGAAAAGCTGGATTTGGCTATATTTTTCCTCAATTTTCGTTAAATAGAGCGACTATTCGCCTCAAATTGATAAAAAAATCTAGCTCAAATCAGCTTTCCCTCGCTACGATTCATATTCTCAGACAGACTCCTGGAACCTGTTCCGGACAGGTTCTTATAATTGACAAGCTTAATGATATACCCATCCCCCCTGTTTTTCATATATTTTTTGCGTGACCTGTGTTGCGGGAACAAAACACCGGAGCAGTGCTTAACAATGCGCCATTTCGCGTTTCGCATACTCAACGCAGACTTTCCACAAAGTGGTTTCGTCCCATTCTGTCTCGTTGGTTCGAGTATTTTGTCGTACCGCTTGTGCAGTAAAAATCTACAATGTAGTTTAACAGAGGTTTTTGGCGATTAAATTGTAAACCTCCTATATTCTTTACGACGAAGTTTTTGCCATAGCAGTTGCTCTGCATCTGTCATGTTTTTTCTTAGTGTGCGTGAGTGTTTTTTTAAAGCTTTTGATAGGGTTTCATTAAGCCCTTAACTCCTTTCTCTTTCAAATAGCAGGGCTATTAAATCATTTCATTACTAGGGTTTATATACTCCTTAAAAACTAATGATATACTCATTAACAATTATCAAAACTCAAAATAAGGCAGTTAAAATGGAAATTGAAGTAAACGGAAAAAAGGTACAGTTGAGTGAAGCTGGCTGGTTGGAAGATTTAAGTGAATGGAATGAAGATATTGCTAAAAAAATAGCGGCTGAGGTTGAAGACATTCCTGAACTGACAGAAGAACATTGGGATATTATCAACTTGACCCGTGCTGCTTTTGAAGATTTAAACCAGGTCGCAGAACCGCGCAAGTTTATGAAAATGATGAAAGAAAAATTTGGCAAGGAGCGGTCAACAAACAAGTATATTTTTAGCCTGTTCCCTAAAGGCGGCTTAATTAAATCCGCAAACAAGATCGCAGGTCTTCCACGACCAAAAGGTTGTAGCTAGGAGCCTGTCTGAGAACTGGGATTGAAACGAAAATTTCAGAATTGTTATAAGGTGAGTTTATCAAGAGAGGCGAATAGTCGCTCTATTTAACGAACTTGATAAGCTCAGATTATGATGATTGTG
>JALVDQ010000347.1 GCA_027008885.1 Thiotrichaceae bacterium
GGTAGAATCGCTTGAGAAATAAATACAGGAGCGGTGGTTAATAATGCGCCACCCTGCGTTTTCTACCCTCTGTCTTCTGTCCTCTGCTACCCATCCCCCCCTTTTTTTATATATTTTATATTCTTGATAGTTCGTCTACAAAACACGGGTTGACCCCACTACCAGAATTTTTACTCAAGCACTACTCATCCAGACAGTTCACCCAGACAGTCTTTCGGACTTGCGAGGAACGCCTGTTGTTTGTTAAGTACCCACTCAAAATTAATCTAACAATTTGACCCCTGTTTTCTGATCTTCTTCGTTATTGCTTTGCTCACATAGCCCACTATGCTCCCGTCGCAATGCCTTGAATATCAAAAAACAGGAAGCGAAATTTTGTTAAATTAATTTTGCTTGGGTAGTTACTTCAGCTTAATGATAAACGGGTAATTCTTCACCAAGTGCGACATCATCCATCCAGATATATTCTGCTTCGGAATCAGGCTGGTTAAGCAGGAGCATTAAAATCACCCATTTAAGACGGTTTAGATCAAATTCTTTATCACCGAGTGACAATACCCTGTCAATGGTTCGTTCAAACATTTCTGAACTCAGTACACCTGCATTAGACAATGAGAGCATATAATTCTGACATTCTGAATCAAGAAAGCGGTTTTCAAATTTGGAAAACTGCCTGATTGATACAGATTTTGGTTCAGTCAAATAAATATCATCGTCATCTGCAAGGCTTTCCAGCCAGTCAAATGCTTTGCTAATGCGTGTATTGGGAAAGCCTGCTTCTTTGAGGTAACCATGTAAAACTTCACGGTTTTGGGTAACATCTTCTACTTCAGCATAATTATCAAACAGGTAAAAAAGTACATCCAATGTATTTTCTTTCATCAACTCTGGTCTCAATTATTTACAGATACTATGATCTCTTTATGCCGTGAAATGCAAACGCAAAGTAGCCCGATAGAATCTGTTATTGTTTTTGGGGATATTCGCCCGGTATTCTACAATAAATATGCACAATTGTCATCTTGAGCGCACGCCGACCGACTATTGGGGGTATTTTGCTACTGTTCAGACATCAGCTCAGGTAATGCGTGTGTAAGTTCCACCACCGCTGGAAGTGACTTTATTCTGCAGTTCAAGAATGAGTAAGCGTGCTGCGATTGATTCTGCTTCTGACCCTGTTCTCAGCACCAGTTCATCAATTGAAATCGGATCGTAACCCATTTTTGAGAGCAATTCTTCATCATCATGGTTATCACCTCTGTCAGTGGCATTGGAATCATTGTTCAGGGCTGTATCCTCTTCTGCCCCCAGTGTGTTTGAGGCAGGATTTTGTGTGCTATGCAGCAGCTTCATATCAATAAGTGTGGACATTTCTTCAAGAATATCCTGCGCTGTTTCAACCAGCTTGGCTCCCTCACGGATTAGCTGGTGACAACCTTTGGCAAGCGGGTTATGAATGGAGCCGGGAATGGCAAAAACTTCCCTGTTTTGCTCGGTTGCCAGTCGTGCGGTAATCAGTGAACCGCTTTTTTTGGCTGCTTCGACTACCAGTGTGCCATGCGACATGCCACTTATTATACGGTTTCGTCGGGGAAAATTTTCTGCTTTTGGCTGGGTTCCGACAGGAAATTCACTCACCAGCGCTCCATTTTCTACAATCGAATGCGCCAGTTTTCGGTGCCTTGCAGGATATACACGGTCAATACCGGTTGCAATTACGCCTATTGTTGGGCTGTTTGCTGCGATTGCTCCCTGATGCGCCTTACCATCAATCCCCAGAGCCAGACCGCTGTTAATACAAAGCCCTGACTTTCCCAGGTATTTTGCAAATTCATAGGCGTTTGATAGTCCTCCCGGGGTTGGGTTACGACTACCAATAATGGCTAGTTGCGGATCGTTTAGTACAGACAGGGAACCATGCACATAAAGCAAAGGGGGTGGATTGCTGATTTGCCTGAGAAGCGCAGGATATTCAGCACAATTGAGTGTTATTATGTAGCGGTTTTGTGCGGCATCCAGCCAATCCATATCGGCTTTGGCTGCTTCCCGGGTTTTACATGCCTGAATACTGGAAATCAGGCGTTCTGAAAATCCGCCCTGCTTTAAACTTTCTCTGGTTTGAGAAAAAACATTGGCTGGAGTATCAAATTTATCCAGCAATTTTTTGAATGTGATAGAACCTACCCCTGGAACCCGCCATAGCGAGATCCAGGATTGAAGCACTTCAGGTGTTTTCATAGGGATACACTATAATTTATGGATTCCCTATTTTATACCCTTTTTTAACTGCAGTTTGAGAACCTGTAATCAATGCATAACTGATATTGTTTAATACCTTGTAAACAATGGCGGTTGCGACGCGTTCAGGTGGTAATGTTACTTTTGCCGCCTGAACCGGCTCAAAGCTGTACTTTCTTTGCGCTTTTTCGATTGGATCATTGATGATTCTTGGAGGCGTATAGACTCCAAGTGTATGACCTGGTCTGATGCCATCACGCGCGCCCCGATTGACCGTGATAACCATTGTTTCGCCAGAAATAATATGCGCATTAAACATTGAAACAATCGAACCCCTGACTTTAAAACGGGGTCTCTGGATTGGTGCGTTCAGGGTATTGGTTTCGTCTTTTTCATACAGGAGCTTGTCGCCAGGTCTTATCTCACGAATAGACTCTGCAATTTTTGCGGTTGCCACTTCAGCATTTAACGCAGGCTTTTCAACTTCCAGGAAGCCTGTATAAATGACTTCATAACCCAGCTTTTCCCCAGTATCCGGATCTGTCAGCTCTTTACCTTTGTGGTAGATAGCATAGCGACCACCAGAGTGACGATCAGAGAGATGTTTTACATACACATCCTGACCTTTTTCAAAGAGCAGTTTTGCACCATTCGCAGCGACGATATAAGGTGAATTATTAATCGTGTCTTCATCCAGTACGCGTGACCAAACCAGGAATGGTGCCAAAGTAGAAATTGGCTCTCCACCCTGTCCTTTCCGCTCGATACGCATTTGCGGAACCATTTTGTCAACCACAGAACCATCCTGTTGCCTGACTGCTTTTCTGCTCTGGTAAATGTACAGAACATCTCCAGGATAAATTCTGTGCGGGTTTGCAAGTTTCTGGTTCTTGTCCCAGATTTCAGGCCAGTATGCGGGGTTATTCAAAAACCTGTTGGAAATAGCCCATAGAGTATCGCCTTTTTTTACTACATAGCGTTTAGGGGCTGAAGCCTTAAAACTTGCTCCTGGTCTGATCACGGTGCGTTTGATTTTAGGCTGATATTTTACCTCTTGAAAGCTGGAACCAGGGCTTCCATAATAACTATCATACTGATGATCAACGACAGGAACCCCTTGCGAAGAAAATTTTGGCGCAGAGAGATCCGATAACGGGTTGTTACTGCAACCACCAAGAATAGCGAGTGTCAAAACAGGTATTGGAGCAAGTGCCATACGTGGAATATTAAAAAACATGGAAGCCTCTTTTCTATTATTTTTGTTATTTTGTTTTTCTGTTGTTTTAAGCTGAATCAGTGAAGATTCAGCCATAAACTCATGCCCGGATTCTTATGCCACTGATACCAAACTTTATACTACCCAAAGGTTTTTCGAGTGACATCAGTGTGGTATGGTTATTTGGACAAGAACTTTGACTTGATATAATAACGCAAGCCTTGATTAAGGCGGATGTTTTTCTGACTTACGGTAGCTAAATGGCAATTTTAAATATAATACGATTTCCTGATGAACGATTACGCACTAAAGCAGCTCCTGTAACCGAGGTATCAGATGCAATTCGCAGCTTTCTTGATGATATGCTGGAAACCATGTACGCTGCGCCTGGAATCGGTCTTGCTGCCACTCAGGTTAATGTTCATCAACAAATTGTCGTGATTGATATTTCTGAAGAAAAAAATCAGCCTTATGTTTTTATTAATCCGGTGATTACCAAAGCAGATGGCGAAGAGGTAACCGAAGAAGGCTGTCTCTCGGTTCCCGAGTATTACGCCGAAGTGCAACGTGCTGAAAAAGTGACAGTTGAGGCAATTGACCGAAATGGTGACAAATTCACACTTGAGGCAGACGGGCTGCTGGCAGTTTGCATCCAGCATGAACTGGATCATCTCAAGGGAAAGCTTTTTATTGATTATCTCTCCCCGCTCAAGCAAAAACGGCTTCGCAAAAAACTGCAAAAAAAAGCAAAGAGAAATCAGCTGGCTTAGGAGCCTGTCTGGGAACTAGAAATTGACTGCAAATCCCACAATTATCATAATCTGAGCTTATCAAGTTCGTTAAATAGAGCGACTATTCGCCTCTCTTGATAAACTCACCTTATAACAATTCTGAAATTTTCGTTTCAATCCCAGTTCTCAGACATAGGCTATGGACTTGGGGTATGGACTTAGAGTAATGCAAGGAACTAACTCCAAAAACCGTATCTAATCCCCCATATTCTCTCTTTAGATGAGTCATGGAAAGATTACCGTGTTAAGATGTCAGGGACACTGCAATATACAGGCATATACAGGCAAAAATGAAGGATTATAATTGCACCATCCCTGTCAAATACCTAAACTAATGTGAGTTCACTATCCATCCCACGGAGGGGAAATGAACAGTTCACGTATTATTCTGATATTACTGATTATTTTACTGTCAATTGTGTCATTTTACACAAGCTTTGACGGACTAAGGCAGTTTGCCTTTGCCAGCAAGGAAAGCCCCTCTCATGTGGGCATTGTGATTATTGCTGTGCTGGTTCTTAGCATTCAGTTATTTCTTGTTTATTCACTTCACCGCGTGGCAAAAACCAGACAGCTAAAAACCCGACTTGCCTGGCTTCCTCCCTATTTGCTAACCATGTTGATCAGTGTCTTTTTCAGCTATGGCTTTTATTACAAACTGTTTCGGGCCGACGGTTATGCCAGGGATAAATTTAGCGTACAACTAGCAGCCGCAAGTAAAGACGCACAAAAATACCTGGAAGCATTTGAAGCAATTCAGGAAGGTGGCGACCAGCTCAAAGCCTATTCCTTAAAGCGCTCCAATGAAGAAAAGCAATTTGGCGGAACCTGTGGTGATCATTCGCCACCGGGCAAGGGACCCCGGCAGTTATTCAGATTGCAGGAAGCAGAAAAATTTAATTATATTGCAGAAAACATCAAGCCCTTAACCCAAAAGGTAAAGAGTGAAATTGAAGAACTTAAAAAGGCAATCGCCAGTTACTCACCCAATATAAAAGATTTAGCGGGCTTTCAGCGCAAGTTGAATGACCTTGTGCAGCGGATTAATGCGAATAATAACTCGTTTGTTCTGTCGTATACCAAACAGGCGATTCGTTCGCGCATAGGTAAAAACAGGGAAAACATTATCGCAGAGAATATTGGCTGCCCTGATGAAACCATCAGCAATAGCGGTAATGTGATGCTGCAAAATATTACGCATTTACCCGTTCTCAAAGAAATAAAACTGTTTAATCCCAACAATGATAAAGAAGTGCTGACACGCGCCCTGCAAGTTTTTAAAAGCCTGCCACGGATTGTTGCCAATTCGGTTTTTGCAGATGCGCAGGCATCAAAAGCAGTCAGAGCTGAAAAGAACAAACTGATTCTGAAAAAAGCCGATTTTATGCCCCTGATTCTTGGTGCATTGATTGATTTTATGCTGTTAATAGTCGGTTTCACCAACGGTATTCAGTCACGCAAGGATAACTGGTTATCCCCCGCCTATGAAGGTGAGTTTTTTAGCGCCCTGGATGCCAAACGCATCAAAAATAATACCCGCCTGAATAATATCGTTGAACTGTTGCAGCCTCATCTATTAAAGACGTTTGGTGGATATTTCTTTTTTATACCAAGCACCACTATCGCAGGGCATCCACAAAGCGGAAAACTGCTTGAAATGTTTGAAGTATTAACCACTGAGCGTATAAAACCTGCGTATTTACGCAATATTCCTTATCGCTGGCTTCCTGCCTCGGTCAAAGAGCGTTTGGAGAGGCTTTATCAGGAGAAAATTGATAACAAACAGGGCTTTAATATTTATCGCATGAACAAGGCGCAGTGGAGTGAATTTAAACAGGTTCTGAATATTAATGAGCTGATATCTACAGTACAGGACAAACTGCAAAGCAAGCCGCAGGTTAATTCACAAAAACAAGAAAAACAGGCTGAATCGGACAATAACTCAGCGAATAAATAGACATGAACATGCTGTTACTCAAGTTGTTTTCGTTACTGTTTCGCCTTAAGGAAATGCTGCAATTGCATTTCTTGCAATATGCGATTGTCACTTACAAGACACGACCTCAAATCAAAAACAAATCCTTTGACAGGCAAACATTGCAGTATTTAAACCATGCCGTGTTTGTGGCTTATTTTGTCCTGAGATTGTTTGCATTGGCGATTGCCTATCTGTTTAAAATAATAAAAACGATTATTTTGCCAAAAGATCACAGCATAAGTGCTATCTTGTTTTCATTTGTTAAGCTGCTTGTTCTGCTGTTCCCATTAAGTTTAAGTGCTCTTTACTGGTATCTTTCAGGAGATGTCGATCCAGCGCAGCTAAAGCGTTATCAAACACTGCATCTTTACAGAACCGCAACAGCAATCACCGATAGCCAGGGCAATATGCTGGGTGTAATGCCCAACCCTTTGGCTGCATCTGCAAAAAACAGTGGGTACTCGCAAGACGCTGACACACTGTTTGTGAATAAAACACCAGACGTTTTTTGGGAGGTAATAAAGGCACAGCAGGATAAAAACTTGTCTTTTGACTATACTGACACTGGTTTAATGGACGTTTTACTATTAAAAAAGAAAAATTATAAAGGTCTGAATCTGCTAAACCTTGTCAAGCGACCTGTTTATTCACTGTTCGGACAAAACATCAGGGCAGAAGACGGCTTGATCACCCAAATCATTCATAATCTTTATACTGAAAACTACTTTGAAAATCATTGTTCGATCGGCTTGTTAAAAAAGCTCAATATAAGATTTTTTAATGCAATCAATCACGCTCTCAGTGGAGTTTGCAGAACAACGGAAGAAATCAGGGCAGCACGTCACCTCTTCCCCTATCTGGCAAAATTTAACGGGCTGGAATTTAAACGCTGGACAGCCATGCACACGCCACCACTGATCTCGGGTCAATCGCTGCGAGGAATAAAAACAGTCTCGGAAAGCGTTTTTGCCAGACCGGTATCCGCTTTAAGCGAAGCACAACAGGCATTATTGGCAGCATCCTATCTGCATCAAATACCGTTTATATCACCCTGGGATGAGACACAGCAGCAACAGCGCGACAAAAACTGGCAACAACTGATTACACTGGCAATTAAAGATATTCAGAAAAGTTATGCGCCAACAGCTAACGCACAAACAACAAATCAGCCTGCAAACAAAGCCGGCAAGATTATTGAAAGTTTAAAAGCACTACAAATTTCAGAAAAACCACGCTTGCCCTCCACTATCAAACAGTATTTTGCCACTTTGTCCAAAAAACAGCTTAAAGATTATGCTGATTTAGTTAAGCGCAACAACCTGTTTATTCAGGATTTTTCTGATCTGCTCAGCAAACGACTCACAGCGATTTATCAACAACTGAAAAAAAATCAGGCAGTGACAGACATCATCATCACCCTCCCAAGCATGGCGAATAACCGTTTAAAAAATAAAATTAACCAGCTTATGCAGACTGCAATCAGCAATTGCCGCTCCTGTTTCAATCGTTTCCCCGGAAAAACACTGCAACAAAACGGTGCATTAATGCGTGTTATAATCTCGGATGAACAGGGCAAAATAGTCAGGCTGTACCAGCAAGGCAAAACAGATAGCCGCGAGATAGCCAGTATCGCCATGCTCCCCGCAGCAATCTTGCTGGCATCACTCGGAGACAAGGCAAACACCCGCTTTTGTGATCTCGAATATCAAGGCATAAAAAGCCTGTCACAGGTACTTAAGTTTAGCGAAAAATCGTGCAATAAATTAATCAGGCGCGGACGCACATTAAGCTTTAAAGAGGTTATTGCGGCATCAAAAAGCATACACCTGTTCTACCGTTTAATGCACAAGCAACTAAGCAAGGAACAACTGCATTCTTTATATCAAAACTTTGATCTTTTGCCCTCAATACAGAAGAAGTCAGCCAGCCTGGCAGAACTTGCTGCTGACCTCAGTTTTGGTCATGCACTCGCAAAGCCATCGGATGTGCACAAATTTGCGCATAAAATTACCCAGACACTATACAACTCGGAACTTGAAACCGACCCTTATCTTGTAGACCAATACCTGATTGCAGACTACGGACGCTCAATTGAACTCTACTCTACCGGCTCTTTAAACTCAAAAAACAAGATTCAGCACTACCTAAAACGCTCATCAAGCAAACGTGAATTACGCAAAATATTAAGCGCACCTGTGTATAGCAACTCTGGCACGCTACAATCTTTTCAGAATATTCCCGGAGTGCGGTTTTTATTCGCAAAATCAGGAACCCGTTCCAGCTTAAATGCAATACAGGATAAATGGGCAGTTGGCGCATTTAAAATCAATGCCAAAAAATACACCTTTTTAATTTTTGTGGGCGCGCCACTAGCAGACTCGCAAGGTTTGGGGCAGCATATCAGCCACAGAATGT
>JALVDQ010000348.1 GCA_027008885.1 Thiotrichaceae bacterium
TCACCATATTTCGGGCAATACTGGTGGCACGCTCTATATCGTTGGAAGCACCCGTAGTTACGCCGTCTTTACCAAGAATCATCTCTTCTGCAATGCGCCCCCCAAAAAGAGTCGAAATCTGACTTTCGAGATTCTGCTTGCTGGCGCTGTATTTATCTTCTTCAGGAAGAAACATGGTGACACCCAAAGCACGACCACGCGGAATAATCGTTACTTTATAAACCGGATCATGCTCAGGCACAGTCAAGCCAACAATGGCGTGCCCTGCTTCATGATAAGCCGTATTTTCCTTTTCCTTTTCATTCATCACCATGGATTTGCGCTCGGCACCCATCATGATTTTATCCTTCGCCTTTTCAAACTCCTCCATGCTCACCACGCGCTTATTGCCACGCGCAGCAAACAATGCCGCTTCGTTCACCAGATTTGCCAGATCAGCACCAGAAAACCCTGGCGTACCACGCGCGAGAATTGAAGGCTTTACGTCGTCGCCCAGCGGAACCTTGCGCATATGCACTTTAAGAATTTGTTCACGACCTCTAACATCCGGCAGTGGCACAACAACCTGGCGGTCAAAACGACCGGGGCGCAGTAACGCGGGATCCAGAACATCAGGGCGGTTAGTTGCAGCGATAACAATCACACCTTCCGTGCCTTCAAAGCCGTCCATTTCAACCAGTAGCTGATTCAGGGTTTGCTCGCGCTCATCATTTCCACCGCCCAGACCAGCACCACGCTGACGACCAACTGCGTCGATCTCGTCGATAAAGATAATGCAGGGCGCATGTTTTTTTGCCTGTTCAAACATATCACGCACACGGGAAGCACCGACACCCACAAACATTTCAACAAAATCAGAACCGGAAATGCTAAAAAACGGGACTTTTGCCTCACCCGCAATCGCTTTGGCAAGCAAAGTTTTACCCGTTCCGGGCGATCCTGCCAGAAGTACGCCACGTGGAATTTTTCCGCCCAGCTTCTGAAACTTTCCTGGATCACGCAAAAATTCAACGACTTCAAAAACTTCTTCCTTGGCTTCTTCACAACCGGCAACGTCATTAAATGTGACCTTGACCTGATCTTCAGTCATCATGCGCGCCTTGCTTTTGCCAAAGGACATCGGTCCGCCCTTGCCGCCGCCGCCCTGCATTTGGCGCATAATGTAAATCCACAAACCGATAATCAGCAAAAACGGTATGGTATTCACCAGAATATCAATAAGAACAGAACGTCCTTCAGGTTCCTTGACATTGATTTTGACATCATTGACGTATAACTGATCAATCAGCTTGGGATCATTATAAGGCGCATAGGTCTGAAACTTTTCACCTGAAGAGGTGTAACCTGTTATTCTCTGCCCACTGATATCGACTTCTTTTACTTCTTTATTATCAACCCGCTTGATAAAGTCAGAATAAGACAAGCCTGCTGAGTGCTCCTGGGGCACGTTAAACTTGCTAAAGACTGCAACCAGCACTAAAGCAATCACGACCCACATTAATATATTTTTATTTAAATCGTTCAAAAAACTATCCTCTACTATGTAGCTTATATATTCTACACTAATTCTACTGATTAGGAATAAAACCCTGCGCAACCACATAAACTTCGCGGCTACGAGGTCTGGAGGCTTTTGGTTTTCTCACCCTGACTTTTTTAAAATGGCGTCTTGTATCCTTCAAAAAGGCTTCTGAACCATCCCCCTGAAAAACCTTTGCAACAAAAGCCCCGCCTGGTTTTAATATCTGGCAAGCCATGTCGAGTGCCAGTTCACATAAATAGATTGATCTCGGCTGATCTGTTGCCTCTACCCCTGTCATATTGGGTGCCATATCGGAAATTACAACATCTGCCTGCGATTTTTTTCCCTTTAAGGACAATACATCCAAAATTTCGTTTAAAACGCTTTCCTCGGTAAAATCACCCTGAATAAACTCAACAAAAGGCAGTGGATCAATGGATAATATATCACTCGCAATAACACCACCACCCTTGCCGACCAACTCTGCAGCATATTGACTCCAGCCCCCCGGAGCCGCACCCAGATCAACGACCTGCATATCTGGACTGATCAGTCTGTGTTTTTCCTGGATTTCCTTTAACTTGTAAACAGCCCGTGAACGATAACCCTCTTTTTGCGAGCGTTTCACATAGATATCATCAAAATGTTCCTTTAGCCATCCACCACTTGTTTTACTTCTCGCCATTTTGCTCTTCCCGCTTTATTATACACCCGATATACCCAAACTCACTATTCCAGACAGGTTCTTAAATTCAATTATGGATAAATCCCGGCTGAAACAGCTTAAAGCATTAGCACATAAACTCAAGCCCATCGTCACCGTTGGGCAGCATGGCATGAAAGACAGCATAAACGATGAATTATCCATAGCCATTGATTTTCACCAATTAGTAAAAATCAAGGTAAATCTGGGCAAGCGCGAAGAAAGAGATGCCCTGATTAATGATTTAGCCAATACACATCATGCCCAGATTATTCAAAAAATAGGCAATACCGCTGTTTTGTATCGTAGAAACCCCGAAAAAGATGAACTTCTAAAAACATAATCCTGAGCCCTTACAGCTTGCTATGCTCCCTATCACAAAATGGCGGGGTTTTGGTATGTTTACACCCACACAGACCATATTTTTTGTTTTCTGCGACACTAAACTCCAGCGGTTCAAACGTCGTACCTTTGTGTGAGCCATCACAAAATGGCTGATTCTCCGAGCGCCCACAGGAGCACCAGTAATAAGTTTTATCTGCTTCCAGATCAACAACATAAGGACCTTTTTTTGCAACAACGGCTTGCGAGCGGTGGGGCATGATCTTTCTCCATTTAAAACCCAAGCATACTCAATACAATTAAATCCGCAAAATATACCCACAAACACCTGTCTTTCTGCTCTTGTCAGGCACAAAAATCCGTGTCCCAGATCAATAAAAATACAATTAAAGTCTCATATATTTATTTTATTGTTTCAGTCACTCGCCAGTTCAAAATCCATATTGTAAACTCACCGCGCAAAGAGGGAGCAAACACGCTCCAGACAAGCAATTCAATACTAGTACTCCAGCAACATTGTATTGATGGGTACATCAATACAATGTTGCTGGAGTACCAGAACCCATAATAATTCAGGAGTATCCTTATGACAAAACAACACAGAATCATTACCACTGCAATAAGCTTTGCCCTACTATCACCCGTTGCTGTTTTTGCAACCGATGGTTACCAGTTAATTGGCGTCGGCTCATATCAAAAAAGCCTTGGTGGAGCAGTTACAGCAAATCCGGGAAGCGCCATGACATCCGTCAGCAACCCCGCTGGTGCAGCGCGTATTGAATCTCGTGCGGATTTCTCCATGGAAGCCTTTATGCCTGAACGTAAAGTGGATTTCAGGGGCATGGGAGGAGCAAAAAACAAAAGCGAAGTCGATATGTACGGCGTACCCGCAATAGGCTGGCAAGCACCAACCTCTGATGATAGTGAACTGCACTTTGGTGGGGGCATGTATGGTACATCAGGTATGGGTGTTGACTACTCCCAGGTTGACATGATGCAGGGCATGAAGTGGGATGGCTACAGCAATATTTCATTCTGGCAGATGGCTCCCGTGCTGGCAAAAAATATCAATAAAAAGCTGAGTGTTGGCGCTACAATCAATGTTGACTACCAATCTGTCGCATTCAAACAACGTGTCATGCAGGGAAACAATGTTGTAGAAAACTTTGACCTGAGCCGTTCCAGTAGCAGTTTTGGCTTTGGTTTTGGGGTTGGTTTGCTTTATGACATAAATGACAAATTAACACTGGGTGTCAACTATAAGAGCAAACAAAACTTTTCTGACCTTAAATACCAACTGGCAAGTGGCGATATAATGAGCAAAGGCAACGCTATGCCAGGTGGTGAATACAAACTGGATCTTGACTTCCCACAACAAGCCGCCCTCGGCATTGCCTTCAAACCCACCAGCAAACTCACCATATCGGGCGATATAAAGTGGATTGACTGGTCAAGCACAATGGGCAACAAACTAAACGTAAGAGGACCAAATGGTATAAAAGTCCCCATGAACCCTGGCTGGGATGACCAGACAATTTACGCTCTGGGTGTCTCCTATGCAGTAAATGACAAAGTCAATATCAGAGCAGGTTACAACTATGCCAGCGCCCCTTTTGACTCCAAAAAAGTCATCAACAACCTGATATTGCCTGCACTGGTTGAATCACATTACACCCTGGGCGCAGATTACAAGGTTAATAAACACTGGGACCTGGGTTTTCATTATATGTATGCACCAAAGAAAACCGAAAAAGCACCAGCAACCGACCCCATGGCGCCAGGTGCCGCCACCTCGCTCTCAGAAACCTCACTGGGCGCAAATATAGGCTACCGTTTCTAAAGCAATATTTCCCCGTTTAAAAAAGAACACGAGGAATTAACTAAGAAACACCTAAGCACCCAAACAAAATTGTTTCTATTCTCGTTCCCATGTTCCATGTGGGAACGCAGCCCGGACGCTCCAGCGTCCCGTTCATAACGCCGGAACGGAACCTGCATTGAGTGTACAAAATGCGAAATGGCACATTATTTAAGCACAGCTCCCGTATTTTGTTTCTCAGGGCAAACCATACGAAAAATATATAAAAAACAGGGGGGATGGGTGTTTCTGAGGACAGAGGACAAAAGACAGAAGACTGAAAATATTGAAGAATATTATTATTTTTCATTCCTTAATCTGATTGCTGCGATTAAATGTTACAATAGGGTGCTATGACTAATCAGGGCACACAACAGAAACAAACAGCAGAAACATTAAGTCACATGGCGTGCGCTCACTGCGATCTGATACAGAAGTTGCCAGCAATGCAAGTCGGTGAGGTTGCCCGCTGCATACGCTGTAATAATGTTTTATACCGGAAGCAAAAAAATTCACTCAACCGTGCGCTTGCTTTTGCGATCACCGGTTTGATTTTGTTTGTGATTTCAAACCTGTTTCCATTATTGTCACTCAAGGCAATGGGGCTAACCCAGGAAGGCACCTTGTTATCCACTTCCATCTCTTTATTTCAGGCTGAACGCCCTTTCTTAAGCCTGATTATCTTGCTGACTACCATTATTTTTCCCCTGACGACCCTGCTGGGCACTATTTATGTATTGATGCAGGTTAAAACAAACCGGATAAACCGCTACACTGCTCCCCTGTTTCGCTTTTTGCGAAGTACCGATGCCTGGGGTATGCTGGAAATCTTTATGCTTGCCATACTCGTTGCGGTTGTAAAACTGGGGGATCTGGCTGATGTGATTTTCGGTATTTCACTTTATGCCTTTTGTCTTCTCATACTATCGCTAAGCTTCCTGAGTTATTCCCTGAACCCGCATGATGTGTGGAACAGGCTACGAGATATCAAAGGCTGCCAGATATGAGTCATAGCACACAATTAAGCACAGCCCGTATGCAGGGGCTGGTTGCCTGTCAATTCTGTCATACACTGAGCAGGATTCCTGAGGAAATACAGAATATCAACAGGGAAGAAGATACAAGCAATAAAACAAACAATGTGGAACTGCACTGTCCCTGTTGTCAGTCGGTTATTCATTCGCGTATACCTGACAGTTTGAATAAAACATGGGCGTTATTGATCGCTGCCATTATTTTGTATATTCCAGCCAATACCTTGCCTATTATGACTGTAATCCTGTGGGGCAATGGTCAGCCCGATACGATATTGAGCGGCGTGATTCATCTCATGGATGCGGGGATGTGGCCACTCGCCTTGCTCATTTTTATTGCCAGTATTTTTATACCTATTCTAAAGTTGCTGATTTTGATAGGTTTAATGATTAGTGTACAATTAAAATCTCGCTGGAAACCCAGGGACAGGACGATCTTGTACCGCATAACTGAATTTATCGGTCGCTGGTCAATGGTGGATGTATTCGTGATTGGTATTCTTGTCACATTAGTCCAGTTTGGAAATACGGCAATGGTAACACCCGGGCTTGGCGCCTTATCCTTTGCTTCTGTGGTCATTCTCACAATGTTTGCGGCTCACACCTTTGATCCGCGTCTGATATGGGATGTTATCGACGAACATACGGACAAAAACAGAAACAACAATGAAGACTGAATATCCTACAGCCCAGCTAAAAACAAAATCACGTTTTTCTCTGGTCTGGATAATCCCGCTTACTGCTGCGCTTATCGGTGGCTGGCTTGTGTTTAAATATTACAGTGAACGCGGAACGATTATCAGCATCATTCTGGACGATGCCTCTGGCGTGGAAGCGAAGAAAACACCCATCCGCTACAAATCGGTACAGGTAGGCAAAATAAAAAAAATCGGTCTAACACCTGATCTTAAAAAAGTGAAGCTGACTGCTGAAATCTTCCCTGAAATGGCAAAAAACCTGACTTCTTCGACACGCTTTTGGGTAGTCAAACCAAGGATTAGCTTTCAGGGGATTAGTGGTCTTGATACCCTGCTTTCGGGGGTACATATTGGCATGGATCCGGGCAACCCTGAAGAGGTCGATGATGCATCTCAAGGTGCACTGGATGTTTACCAGGGCTTGAGCAAACCACCTATTATTATCGGCGATGAACAGGGCATATCACTTATCTTAAACACCAAAAAACTGGGTTCTCTGGATATCGGCTCTCCGGTTTACTATCGCAAGATAAAAGTCGGAGAGGTCACTGATTATCACCTTAATGAAGAGGATGACTCAATCAATATCTCAATTTATGTGCATGCTCCCTATGATAAAAGAATTAAAACCAGTAGCCGTTTCTGGAATGCCAGTGGCTTGTCTTTAAAGCTGACAACAAGCGGCGTTTCAGTACGCATGGAATCCCTGACCTCGCTTCTTATCGGGGGGATTGCTTTTGAAACACCGGCAAGCGAGACTGGCTACCCTCTGGATGGTAAAACCAGTTTTAAATTATATGACTCATACAAGCTGGCGAATGATGACACCCAGCGACGCAACAAGTTATTTTATGTTATGTATTTTAACGATACGTTACATGGGCTTGGCGAAGATTCACTGATTGAATACAATGGTGTAAAAGTGGGAAAAGTAGAAACTATCCTGCTAGAGAATGCGAAAGACTCTACGCGAGTAAAAACGCTGGTCAAAGTTTCTTTTCGTATTGACAAATTCTCACCCTCTGGAGACAAAACCGAGGCAGAACAAACACTCAGAAATCTGGTCAAGAATGGTCTGCAAGCGCAGCTTACCATTGATAGCCTGATCACGGGAGCGCAGTATATCGCCCTAAAAATGCCTGACAAGTCCAATGAGGGCAATATAATGGACAATACTTTTACACTCTTGCCGACAAAACCCAGGCATCCTTCTGTTTTTCCAACCACCCGTTCACGGCAATCCCTGCTCAACTTTGATGCCAGCGAGATTACTCAGGAGCTTAACAAGGCGATATCCAGCGTGACTGCCCTGATTAATTCCAGGGATGTAAAAAGAACCTTAAAGGGGCTTGCTGCCACCTCAGAAAGTATTGGTAAAATTACACGAAAACTTGAAAAAGAAGGTTTTTCTGGCGAACTTGTAAAAACGCTGGTTAGCGCAAAAAACGCAACCCAGGATATTCGTCAATTAATCCGTGACAGTCGGCATACCATTGTTACCTTTGGGAATGTGGCAAACAAACTGCAAAAAGACTTTAGCCAGACTCTAAGAACCGTTGATAATATTGGAAACAAGTTACAGCGCGATATGCACAGAACACTGAATGGCGTTGATCGTGTTACCCTATCCCTGAACAAGGGGCTTAAAAACACACTGAGCGAGGACTCGGCATTGCAATACCGTTTACAACAATTAATCAATGATTTGAGCGAAGCATCAAACTCGTTTTCAATTTTGGCAGATACACTTCAGCGTAAACCCAACTCACTTATTTTTGGCAAATAATATGCGAATTATCTATTCAGGCACTTCCTTTACTCTCATATTCCTTATGTTTTTTATGCTGAACGCCTGTTCTGGCATAGGTGAAAATAATGATAATCTTGGCAAAATACATTTTTATTCACTCAATGCACTGCCTGCCTCAAACAGCAATCAATCCAGACTAAAGATTGGTGTTGGACCCGTTGAGATTCCCAGACTTCTTAACCGCCCCCAAATTGTCAGCAGAAAGAATGAAACAGAAATCCAGATGTCAGAATCACATCAATGGGGGGGATCTTTCAAGGAAGAATTGATTCAGTCACTAACTGATAATTTTTCTGCCCTGCTGGAAACGGATAATATAGAGCAATACCCCTGGAAATTTTCCTTTAAACCCGACTACCAAATTCGCATTAATATTGAACGTCTTGATGGTCAAAAAGGCAAATCTGTCTACTTAAAGGCTCGCTGGCGCCTGTTAAAAAAGAATAAGGAAATACTGGTAAAACACACTAACATCAATACCCCTGTTAGCGGGAATAACTACGCAGCTTATGTAAAGGCCCTGGGTAACGCACTTGTTATTCTTAGCAAACAAATCGCAAAACACATCCAATGAAAACCATATTCTCAGTCATAGAGTCACCCACTCATCCCTATCTTAGTGAACTCTACAAGCAGTTGGAGTA
>JALVDQ010000349.1 GCA_027008885.1 Thiotrichaceae bacterium
CGTTTAAATGCTGCTAACCTGATGTTTTGCGAAGATGCCGCGCGTCGGGTACAAGCCAAGCTAAAACAGGATAACACCCTGGACGATTTCTGGATTCGCGTCAACCACATGGAAAGCCTGCATCCGCACGATGCCGTGGCTATTGTCACCAAGGGCGTTGAAGGTGGCTATCGTGATGATCCACGAGAATTTCCTCATTAGCCTGAATCCGTGAGACTTTGAGCTCAGAAAAATATGTAAAAAACAGGGGGGATGGGTAGTTACAACTGTGTATGATAACTGCAAGGCAAAGACTGAATCCAGAACAGATTGCTAATATTTTGAACTCTTCTATTGAGCATTTGCCAATAAATGATGTGTTATACTCTGCTGTGATCAGCGAAACCAGTGTCCACGTTTGGAATAAAGCAAATAACTTGAGGAGATACAAGTAATGGCAAAAGTAGAAGATGCAATTGAAAATGTTAAAAAGTTTGATGAAACTGCTGATGACGCACTGATTGCGGCAGTTTTCAAGGGCTTGGGACCTGCGGTGCATAACAAGGATGCCAGTTCAGTTTCCTGCACGGACAAGAAGGAACTCGCAACGGTAAAAAATAACTTTCTCATAAAAAAACTGGGTCTGAAAGATGGACCTGAGCTTGATGCTGCCATTAAGGAAGTTTGCGAAAAGATGAAAGATTCGCGTATCAAGTCACGAGTCACTTTTTATTATCTGTTAACCAAAAAGTTTGGCAAGGAATCTGTATACGTTTAAATTGTGTGTTAGACCATGCTAAAAGTAGGTCTTACCGGAGGCATTGGCTGTGGCAAAAGTACCGTGGTCAATGCCTTTCGTGTTTTGGGTGTAAGCATTATTGATGCTGACCAGATTTCCAAAGCACTGGTTGCTGCCAAAAGTCCAGCCCTGAGGGAAATAAGCGATCTATTTGGCGAGGAAATTTTACTGGATAATGGTGAGTTAAACCGCGCCAAACTAAAACAAATAATTTTTAATGATTCTCAGGCTCTGGACAAACTGGAAAAAATCATCCATCCCAAAGTTCGTCAGGAAATAAAACGCCTGATTGCAGAACTGAGCAAAACTTCGATACCTTATGTTGTTGTGGATATTCCCCTGCTGCTCGAGAAAAACTACAAGAAAATGTTTGAGCGTATTGTTGTTGTCGATTGTACCATGCAGCAACAGATAAAGCGGGTGGCACAACGCGATCAATTAGATGAATCTGCCATTCAGCTCATTATTGACAAACAGATAGACAGAAAAAGCAGATTAAAACAAGCAACAGATATTCTGGATAACTCGGGTGATATCAGATCACTTAAAGCTCAGGTTGAGCAGCTTCACATTAAATTATTAAAATTGGCAGAAGAGGGGACAGTAAAGGAATAAAAATGCTAGAATCCCCTCGCTTTATCTACCGTATCCATGAGAATCTGTACCGGAAGCTTAGAATCCTATTTAGTTACTGTTTATGGCAATTTACGAACAACCATTAAATGAAAAAATCCGTCTCTTTATGAGACTGACATTTTTGATGGAGCGTTTTAACCATCACCTCGAAAAACCTACTCCTGAAAATTGCCAGGCGGCTGTTCTGGTCTTGCTTGAGTTATATAACCTGTCTTCCCGCCTGGATGTAAAAAATGCAGCACTGCATGTGCTTGATTTCCAGACCCAGGCAGTACGCAATGCAGAAGGCATGGATGGTGTTGATAGTGCCAGGGCAACGCGTATGCTTGAAAAACTTGAAGAAAAAAGTAAACGCTTATACAGCTTTCGGGGTCAACTTGGTCAGCATCTAAAAATACATAATTTTCTGAATATTCTTAAACAGCGCGCCTCCATAGCTGGCGGGATTAACCGCATGGATATTCCACTGTTTAATTTCTGGTTAAGTTTGCCCGAAGATAAAAAGGTAGAGGATTTGCGCAACTGGGTGCGACCCTACAATATTGCGTTTGAGGCGATTCAGTTGCTCATGGAGCTTATTTATTCAGGTCCTGAAACCGAGGATGTTATTGCAACGGGCGGCTTCTATCAGGCAACACTTAGTCCGGCGAGAGATTATCAGATTTTGCAGGTCAGACTCTCTGACAAATCAACTTATTACCCTGAAATCAGCGCAGGCAAACAACGCTTCTCAATTCGTTTTGTAGACTCATCCCAGCTTGATGAAAAAGGCAAGCAGATTGTAAAGGATGTGGGATTTAAACTGACCTTATACAGTTTTTAGAGTATTCGTTTCAGGGGGGTGAAGCGGGTGAAACAGCCTTATTTTTTCAGCAATTCAAGCAAATCCTCTGTACTTATAATATCTTCCAGACCTGTCTTTGCAGGCTTTTGCGCTGTTGCTGTGTGTGACGAGGCGGATGACTGTTTCGATTTAAACTTCTCCATGAGTTTTTTGGCGCGCGGCTTTATTTTTTGCAGGTATAAGCGGTTTAGCTTTACCCAGGCGGCTCCTGAAGCGTTTTTATAATCACAGTCTTCGGCATGATAATCCTGATTTGCCAGTTGATAAGCGCCATTTTGAAATACCCACATATTCTTTAAACCACCACACGTCCCTTCTTCTGGAGTTTGAGTTGTTCTGGAGAGATAAATATAGGCAAGAATATCGTTGTAGTTATTCTGCGATTTGCCAAAAATTTTAATGTAACCATCAGCTTCCATCAATACCCTGTATTTGCCGGCTTTTTTCTGTAGCAGCCACATATGTGGTGTATCATCCAGTTCAAAGCCTCTTGAAGCCAGACAAAGATAGGGTGAGCTACTGACTACCCATTCTTTGGTGTTGGGATTACTGTCCAGTTCAAATGGAAAGCTCAATGCAGGGCATTTTAAAAGGCGGGCTTTGTTTTTTCGGGTATACAAATAACTATACAGTTTTTTAAACGGGTTAGGTGTAGTCTCTGCAACAACAGCCTGTTTCAGGGAGGCGGGAGCCAAAGACTTAAAGCGTTTTTTGGCTGAGGTTTGTGCATGCTTTTTATAAGCATATATGGTTCCCTGTTGCTTGTTTCCCGCATGTGGATACTGGGGAAAGTTCGATGAAAATTCCGCCTGAAAAATAAGCTCGTGATACTTTGATGAGTGACTGAACTGGTCAGCACTGACACTGTTTATCATGCCCGGGGCAATACCGGCAAAGACCAGCCCTGCAAACCATAAAACAAAATCTGCCTGGCTGATGGCTTTCCTGTTTTTCCCTGGCGCTACTTTTCTTTTCATATTTGTATCCATACTTTAGCTATTGAACTGACCACTTTTCCTGATGGTGACAGTTTGTTTGACATCCTTTTGATTTCTTTCGTTCCTTTCCCTGTGTTTTTATCATTTAGCCTGTGACAACTTTTTTGCCTTTATCTGTTGGGCTTGCTGATTTTGGTTTCACTTTAACGGCATAGCCTTTTTTTACCAGGGTATCCATGATTGCCTGGTAATCTTCCTTGCGACGACCATTTTTGACAATTTCAGGGTGTTTGGCATATTCCTTGTGAAATTCCTGCATATCGACCTTATCGTAAAAACTTGCCCCCGGCGTAGTTGCAGCATAACTGCCTTCAACACAGCGTCGCATATCGCCATACTGGTCTGATGGTCCCAGAGAAGCATTACTGCAGTCATTTTCTGGGACTCCTTCGATCTCTTCGTATTCATAACGTTCTTCTTCAGGCGTTCCCGGTTTGTTTTTAAATCCGATAATATAGATATTGGCACCACCTCCAATACGCAATGGCAGTAATTTGATATGACTTTTGGGGATTGGATTGCCCTGTAAATCGGTATTATCCTTGATGCTTCCGCTCAACATTCCATTAATTGAGATTTTGTGCTCACCCTGTGTCTGAATATGGTTATTGGTAATATGCAAATTCTTGAAGGCACCATCTGATCCAAAGATACCATTGAGCTGACCCTTGGAAAAAAGGATGTTTCCAGTAATTTGAATATCATTCATCATGGCACCAGACATCTGGTCAGACCCCGTTTTATTAGGTGCAGGGATTAGCTGGATAACATCCCGATGCGCGACATCCTTGAATTTATTTACCGCAATTGTTGACAGATGCGCATTGATATCGACCACGAGATCATCAAAATCACTGGCAAAGTCCGAATCAATCACACTGTCTTCTATCAGCCAGTTTTTAATAACTATATTGCCCTTGCTTCGGACGCCCAAAAAATCCCGGATAAAAAAGGTTGAAGGCTTTTTCTTGTTATTAATGTTTAGGTTCGGAATAGCAAATTTTTGTTTGTCGCTCTCTTCAACAGGAAGTGCCGTGCTGTAAATATTGAATAACTGAATATTATTATTCACATAATACAGGGGAGCCAGGATATTGTGCCTAATCGCTTCAAATGCCTTTCTGTTAGGATCATTTTTTACATTTTCCTGGCTGTATTTCCCGTTTAACAATGCCTCGAATACTGCTCTGTGCGCCTTGTCCTGATTATGATTCCTTTCAAAAGCTGCCGCAATTTCCTTGCTTGGAAAATCATTAACAGGCGCCGCCGGTTCGACTGAATCATCCAGCGCGGCTTTTATTGCCAACACCAGGAAATCCATTAATCTTGCGGCTTCAGCATTAAAACGATCCCGATCCTCCCTAAATTCAATGGCTTTTTGATGATCACCATTGCTTAATGCGGTTTGCATATTTTCGTGTGCAATTGCAGCATTTTCATTGGTTGTTTTTACCTGCTTTTCTACAATTGTTTTCAGCGTGGTTAATTGCTTCTTTAATAGCTTCAGGCGGTTTTTCCAGTAATTATGTTTTAGCGCATTGTTATTATTTTTATAATAAAGAGTCAGCGCCCTGGCTTCTTTTAATTCACGCGCAATAATTCTTAAACGTAGCTCGGAAATTAAATTATTGCGTTTCGAAATTTCCTTGTTAAAGTGATGATGTCGCTCCCAGTCACCTGTTTGTAACGCTTGTTGTCTTGCTGTTTCAGCCCTGTCTCTGAGTGTAAGAATTTCCCCTTGCAACTGCTTAATCAGGCGTCGATAATCCGTATTGCTTGGCATAATATAATTCCCCAATTACATTTGTTGTATGATAATTTGCTATCATTCCAGAAGCCTGTCCGAGAACCGGGATTTTCAGTCAATTTCTAGTTCCAGGAGCTTCCTAAACTAATATAGTCAAATATTACGACAAAAGGTAGCTATTAGATAGATAAATAGCTTATTTTCCATTGACTATACATTGTAAATGAGATAGACCGCTTGATTTTTAATCAGTTCAATAAGTACCCAAACAATATTAATTTGATAAAATTTCGTTTCCTGTTTTTTGATATTCAAGGCATTGCGACGGGAGCATAGTGGGGCATAGTGGGCTATGTGACCAAAGCAATAACGCAGAAGATCAGAAAGCAGGGGCTAAATTATTAGATTAATTTTGAGCGGGTACTTATATATTTTGAACCTATCCTGAATCCATGAGACTAATGCGGGCATTATGCACATTTTAAAAAGAAGCACATAAAATTGAAAATCACACTTTACTCAACTTCTGTTTACAGTGTATTGTGCGCCCTTATTTTTTGCAACTACTCAGCTTACCCTCTATTTTGCCCAATAGCTGCGTTAAAAGTGCTCATTTATATTGATAAACTCCGCACTTTTGCTCTGCACTTGAACAAAATAAGAGGCAATCTGAACAGTTACGGATTATGCCGAGTAGTTACTTTTTACCTGAAATCAGAAAATAGACTTATTAAAATAACAGATTAACAAATTATGGGCAGATCACTCGTTATAGTGGAATCGCCAGCCAAGGCGAAAACCATCAACAAATATCTGGGAAAAGACTACATTGTCAAATCCAGTGTAGGACATATCCGCGACCTTCCTAAAGGTGGAGGCTCGAAAGCGGGCAAAAAGAAAGCACCCACACTGGCACAGTTAACCAAAGGCATGTCACCTGAAGAAAAAGCTGCTTTCAAGAAAAAGCGTGATGCCGAAAACCTTTTTCGACGCATGGGGATTAACCCTGAAAATGGATGGACTGCAAAATATGAAGTCCTTCCGGGAAAGGAAAAGGTCGTCGCTGATCTTAAAAAACTGGCAGCCAAAGGCGATAAAGTCTATCTCGCAACCGACCTGGATAGAGAGGGAGAGGCAATTGCCTGGCATTTAAAAGAAGTGATTGGAGGTGACGACAGCCGTTTTGAGCGCGTCACCTTTAACGAAATTACCAAATCAGCAATTCAGGCAGCTTTTGAAAACCCTGACAAGCTGGATATTGACCGCGTAAATGCACAACAGGCACGGCGCTTTCTTGATCGTGTGGTGGGCTTTATGGTATCACCACTGTTGTGGGCGAAAATTGGACGCGGGCTTTCCGCAGGGCGTGTACAGTCGGTCGCACTGCGTTTAATTGTTGAGCGTGAGCACGAAATTAATGCCTTTGATCCCGTTGAGTTCTGGGATATTCACGCCGATCTTGCGACTAAAATGGGCGAAGCACTGCGTGTTGAAGTCACCAAAGATAATGGTGCACCCTTTAAGCCAGCCAATGAAGAACAGGCAATGGCAGCAGTTGCCAGGCTCAAAAAAGCTGACTATTCAGTGCTTAAACGTGAAGATCGCGCAACTACCAGCAAGCCCAAAGCACCCTTTATTACCTCAACCTTGCAACAGGCAGCCAGTACCCGTTTTGGCTATGGCGTAAAACGCACCATGGGCTTGGCTCAGCGTCTTTATGAGCGCGGTTATATTACCTATATGCGTACCGATTCAACCAATTTAAGTCAGGATGCACTGGATAGCGTGCGTGACTACATTGGTAAAAAATACGGCAAGGATTATCTGCCCAAAGCGCCTAATAAATACGGCTCAAAAGAAGGCGCACAAGAGGCGCACGAGGCGATTCGTCCATCCAATGTAAACGTCATGTTAAGTGATTTGCAAGATGTTGGCGATGACGCCAAAAAGCTTTATGAACTGATCTGGCGACAGTTTGTTGCCTGTCAGATGACACCAGCAAAATATGACTCAACCCGTCTAACCATTCAGGCAGATCAATATCAGCTGAATGCATCAGGTCGTGTGATGCGCTTCCCTGGCTGGACAAAAGTATTGCCGCCACTAAGCAAAAAAGACAAGCCAGATTTACCTGATCTAAAAGAAGGTGATCCGTTGAAACTGATTAAGCTCGATCCCCAGCAGCACTTCACCAAGCCGCCACCACGCTACACCGAAGCATCGCTGGTTAAAGAACTGGAAAAACGCGGTATCGGTCGCCCATCAACCTATGCCTCAATTATTTCCACGATTCAGGATCGGGGTTATGTAAAAGTTAATTCACGTCGTTTCTTCGCTGAAAAAATGGGCGAAATCGTTACCAAGCGTCTGATTGGCAGTTTTGAAGAGCTGATGAATTATGATTTTACAGCCGAAATGGAAAAAGAGCTGGATGAAATCGCGGATGGTAAATTACAGTGGAAAGACGTACTGGATGACTTTTATAAAGATTTTAAAGTCCAGCTGGATAAAGCCAGTGCAGACCCCGCAGAAGGCGGCATGAAACCCAATGAAATGGTTTTGACTGAAATCAAATGCCCCACCTGTTCACGCAATATGGGTATTCGCACAGCAGCCACCGGCGTGTTTCTTGGTTGCGATGGCTACAAGCTACCACCTAAAGAGCGCTGTAAAACCACCATTAATTTAACTCCCGCAGAAGAGTCTATTGACCTCAATAACGAGGACGCTGAAACCGAGGCATTAATGGCAAAAAAGCGTTGCCCCAAGTGTCACTCGGCAATGGACAGCTATTTTATTGATGAAAGCATGAAACTGCATGTCTGCGGTGAAAACCCTGAATGTGACGGTTATGAAATCGAAAAAGGTACATTCAAGCTCAAGGGCTATGATGGTCCTGTGGTTGAATGTGAAAAATGTGGACATGATATGCACCTCACCACAGGGCGTTTCGGTCCGTACATGAAGTGCAGCAATGAAGACAACTGCAAAAACACCCGCAAGATTCTGCGCAATGGTGAAGTCGCTCCGCCACGCGAAGACCCTGTTCACCTGCCAGAACTACCCTGTGAAAAATCAGATGCCTACTTTATCTTGCGTGATGGTGCAGCAGGGCTTTTCCTTGCCGCAAGCACCTATCCAAAATCCCGTGAAACCCGTGCGCCACTGGTTGAGGAGCTGCGACGTTTTAAAGACCGCATCTCGCCCAAGTTCCACTATCTGGCAGAAGCGCCAGTTGAAGACCCCGATGGCAACAAAGCGGCGGTACGTTACGCGCGCAAAACCAAAGAACACTACGTCAGAACTGATAAAAATGGCAAAGCAACCGGCTGGTCGGCTCATTATGAAAACGGCAAATGGGTAGAAAGACTGCCAAAGAAAAAGGTAGCCAGAAAGAAAGCAGCCACAAAAAAGAAAGCACCAGCAAGAAAGAAATCCGGCAATTAGGCGCACAACCTGCCCTGAGTGCATGAAACACTACCCCTCTTGCCCTCAAACTGGTGTTTGAGTGCTGTTGCCATGACATGACCAATGTCTTCAATAACGGGAATATCAATATTATTCATCTGTGAACAAAGCTTAACCCCTTTATTTAGTGT
>JALVDQ010000350.1 GCA_027008885.1 Thiotrichaceae bacterium
AGACCATGACGTCGAGATTGTTGACCCGGACATGGTCATAGCCACACTCACCACAGATACACAGCTGGAAATGTCAATCAAGGTCGAAGTAGGGCGCGGTTATCAGCCAGCGAGTGTACGACGTGGGCCGGATTCGCCTGAATTGCCACTGGGTACGCTGGTACTGGATGCCTCTTTTAGCCCGGTCGTGCGTGTCTCCTATGATGTTGATAATGCACGCGTAGAAAACCGTACTGATATGGACAAGCTCATCATAGAATTGCAAACAGACGGCTCAATAGATCCGGAGGAAACAATCAGTGATGCGGCTACCATCCTGCACGAACAACTTGCGGTATTCTTTGATCTGACCATTATCGAGCCAGAACCAGACGTTCCACCAGAGCCAGAAATTGATCCTGTACTACTTCGCCCAGTCGATGATCTTGAGCTGACAGTGCGTTCTGCCAACTGTTTGAAAGCTGAGCAAGTTTACTATATTGGTGATCTGGTACAGAAGACAGAAGTTGAACTGTTAAAAACACCAAACCTGGGCAAGAAATCTTTAACAGAAATTAAAGACATCCTTGCATCACATGGTTTAACGCTAGGTGCACGTTTAGAAAACTGGCCACCGGCTTCAATTGAAACAAAAGAAGTGAAAGCAGGCTAAGCAGAGCTTAGCATTAGTTTCACAGTTATTAAGCAAAGAATTTAAGGTTTTAGAAATGCGTCATCGTAAAATTGGTCGTCAACTTAGTCGTAACAGTAGTCATCGTAAAGCTACCTTGCAGAGTTTGTCCATTGCATTGATTAAAAACGGAATAATCAAAACCACCGTAGCAAAAGCAAAAGAACTGCGTCGGGTTGCAGAGCCACTGATTACACGTTCAAAAGTAGATTCAGTGCATAACCGACGTACAGCATTCTCGCGTTTAAGAGACAAAGAAAGCGTTGGCATTCTCTTTAATGAATTAGGTCCACGTTATGCAGAAAGACCAGGTGGATACACACGAATTATAAAATGTGGCTACCGCGCGGGCGATAATGCACCTATGGCTTATATTGAACTGGTAGACAGACCCGAAGCAGAAGCAGTCGAATAAATAAAGTACAAAATTTGATTAAAAATTAAAAGCCGAGTTATTACTCGGCTTTTTTGTGATTAAATTTAACTGTAATACCCATCCCCCCTGTTTTTACATATTTTTTGCGCAGCCTGCATTGGGACGTGACAATATGCAAATAAACCGACTCCCAGGAGCCTGTCTAAAAACTTAGTACTCGGACAGCCTCCTATGAAAAAAGCCAGCCAACAGGAACAGCCGTAATTTTCCCATCATCCCAGCTTTGTATACGCGGGTCATTTGAAACCACCAGAGAATGCAGTAGAGGCTTGTCAAGAATGCTTTCTAACTTGCGTAAATGCCTTGCATCTGATGCTGATACATTTTTGCTTTTCTTGATTTTAACTGCGATATAGCCATTTTCAAGCTCCAGCAATAAATCAACTTCTTTTCCATCAAGTGTGCGTAGGTGGTAGCATTCAATTTCCAGTCGATTATTTTTGATCTGTTTAAAAAACTCGGAAACAATGGCACTTTCAAACTCGCCACCAGTCAGTTCACCCGTGCGTGATAGCAAGATGCGCTGAACACCTGGATCAAGAAAATGAATTTTGGGTGATTTTGTGAGGCGTTTATTCTGGTTGCGAAACCAGGGTGGAAGCAAAATAATCTGGTAACTGAGTTCCAAATAATGAATAAAGCGTTTGGCGGTTACATTCGTGATGCCTGCCTGTTTTGCCAAGGTGCTGGTATTTAAAAGTTGTGAGGTTAAAGAGGCTAACGTCTTTTGCGCCCGTACAAATGGTTCCAGTTCTCTGAGATTGGCAAGATCACGAATATCACGTTGCAAATAGGTGCTGACATAATCGCGTAACCAGTCACGCTTCTCACGTTTTTGCAGTGAATGATCAACAATTGCTGGCATTCCTCCGTAGTCAAGGTATTGTTTAAATTCAAATTCTGCTTGTGCATATCGCTGACTTGTTTGTGGCATTCCTTGCAAACAGGAAGCATCATCCGGCTTTTCAAGCAGTTGAATCAATCTGGATGGCTTGATCTCGTCATCCCACGAAGTAGTCATCCGCTCAGGCAATGTTAAGGGATAAAGCTCAATCAGGGCTGTTCTTCCTGAACTAGAAATTGGTTGCAAATCCCACAATCATCATAATCTGAGCTTATCATGTTTCAATCCCAGTTCTCGGACAGCCTCCTGGCGTAATCCGATAAATCATGGCACTATGCTGACTTGTGACTGGGCTGGCACAGGAAGCGCAGGAAGCCCAGCCAAGTATACTCAGATCAGTGCTTTAGTCTGCTTTTAAACCAGTGGATTTTTACATCACGATTGACCCACTGGTAGCTGTCTGTTGCGCTTCCGCAGCCACCACAGGCACTGCCGCAGGAAGCGCCCCGGGTTTTTATCAAACCCTTTTTAATCCAGTATTGAAGCGCGAATTTGGCTGCTGCCTTGCTAATGTCAAAATGATTGGCTACATCGGCAAGGCTTGCTTCGCCACGGCGCTTTATATAGTTTCTGATTTCACCCAGCTTCATTTTTAAACCCTTTTAAATTCTTGTTTGGGGGATGAGTTGTTGTTCTTTTTTTCGCCTGTTTCCTGCAAGCTTGAGGGCATAAATCACCAGAAACAGAACCGCAAGCAAGCCAGTTATCCACAGTGTTGACTGTAACGGATGGCGCGCGAAGGTAGCGATTTGATAGAAAATCACCGCTGTCGCATAGGCAAGACCGGTGCTCCAGCTTACCCCCAGTATGGTCCAGCCAGCCCCCGTTTCACGCAACATGGCACCTGTTGCCGCGACGCAGGGAAAATAGAGCAGGATAAAGAGCAGATAGGCAAACGCACCAATTTTGCCATCAAAACGCTTGTGCATTGCGCCAAAGGTAGAAACATCAACACCTTGAGCCTGCGCCGCTATTTCTTTGTTTTCAGTTTCTTTCACGCTGGATAAACCGAGTGGATCCCCCAGACTGCTGATTGCGGCAGCAAGATTAAGCGGAATGGTTTTAAGTGCTTCTGCCAGGCTGGATGTCAGCTGAAACGGTTGTGCTTCAGTGTTCTGCTCTGCCGCTGCGGGCTTGTCTATATTGGAATAGAGTGCATCCAGAGTGCCAACCACCACTTCTTTTGCCAGCACACCGCTGATTATTCCTACGGTTGCAGGCCAGTTGTCCTGTGTAATTCCCATCGGTTTAAAGACTGGAGTGACTGCTTTTGCAGTGGCGCTGAGTACGGATTTTTCAGAGTTGTCATTGCCAAAGCTGAAATCGGTGCCGAGTGAATTGGCAATATTGATCAGCGCAACAACGATAACAATAATTTTTCCCGCGCCCACTACAAACCCCTTGAGCTTGTTCCAGGTACTCAGCAAGACATTGCGTAAACTGGGGATCTGGTAGGTTGGCAGCTCCATAAAAAAGTCTTCTGCCTCGCCCTTGAGAAGCGTTTTACGCATTACCAGTCCGGTTAAAATCGCAAAAATAATGCCGATCAGGTAAAGCAGGAAGACCATGTTTTGCCCGCCAACAGGAAAAAATGCCGCGGCAAACAGGGCATAGACCGCAAGTCGCGCACCACACGACATAAAGGGTGCCATTAATACGGTGATAATGCGCTCACGCATATTATCCAGTGTGCGCGTTGCCATAATACCAGGCACATTACAGCCAAAGCCTACAATCAAGGGTACAAATGCCTTGCCCGAAATACCCAGACGCCGCATAAAGTGATCCATGACAAAGGCAGCACGCGACATATAGCCGGACTCTTCAAGCACCGTCAGAAACAGGAACAGTGCGCCAATAATGGGAATAAACGTGGCAACGACCTGAATACCGCCACCAATACCGTTTGCGAGCAGTGCAGTCAGCCATTCAGGTGAATGCAAACCCTGTAACACGCTGCTCACTCCATCCACAAAGAAAGCCTGTGCGGTCTGATCGAAGAAGTCGATAAAGGCACCTCCAATATTTATGCTGAAGGTAAACAGCAAATACATGAGTCCCAGAAAAATCGGGATACCTGTCCAGCTACCAAGCACCCATTTATCAATATTGTCTGAACGGGTGCGGCTCACTTTTCCCTGCTGTTTTACGACTTCTTTAGCCAGTTTGGTGGCTTCTTCAAAACGCGCTTCGGCAAGCAAAAAGTCAAGGTCTTCGCCGGTTTTCTCTTCGATTTCCTGTTTATATTGAGTGCCCTGTTGTTGCAGGTATTGAAGTGCTTCCACCCTGTTTATCTTTTTTTTCTGCTGGATTTTATCCAAAATTTCTTCAATGTATGGGTGATAGTGGATTTCAAGTGGTACAGGTTCTGTGATTTTAGCCCTGTTTTGAAGCACTATTTGATGTAGTTCGTCTGCTGTTTTAATTTGTTTTAAGGAGATAGGCACAACCGGACAGGCAAGTTTTTTTTCAAGTTCCTGGAGGTTGATTTTCATGCCGCGCTTGTCTGCAATATCCATCATATTCAGCAGAACCAGGGTGGGAACCCCAAGTTCGCGCAGTTGCAGGGTCAGATATAAACCCCGTTCCAGGGTGCTGGCATCCAGAATATTGATAAAAAAATGATGTGGATTATTTAACACAAACTGGCGTGCAACCCGTTCATCTGCCGAAACATCAGAGTAATCCAGGGAATAGGTGCCAGGCAGATCAACCACATGAATGGTTTCACCTTTATAGTTAAAAAATCCCTGTTTGTGTTCGACCGTTACTCCTGGCCAGTTTCCAGTGCTTTGGCGCGCTCCGGTCAAGAGGTTAAAGAGGGTGGTTTTGCCTGCATTGGGATTGCCCACCAGCGCAATTTCAAGACTTGCCGCAGAATCAATCAGCGGTTTTTCCTGTTCGCTACAACATGCTTTTGCCATGACTAGACCCCGCCTGCTTCTGAAACCAGAATTTTACTGGCAATCGAGCGTCCCAGGCTGATGCGATTATTATTTTGCGCGAGCACCATATCTCCGCCGCGATTACGCAAGATTTCAAGGCTTGAGCCGACACCAATCCCCAGACCCAGTAAGCGTACCTGGGTTTTACTATCCGAGTTTATCTTTTTAACGTGAACTTGCGTTGACTCTTTAAAGCTGGCAAGCGGGCTGGAATTAATCATATTGATTGCCTCGTATTTACTAAACAGGAATTATTCTCAAGTCTATCTCGCAACAAGAGCAAATGCAAATGATTCTCGTTTGTGATAATGATATAGGTCAATTCCTGCGAATTAAGATCCTGACCCGTGAAGAATTTAGATATGCCTATTGAGTTAGTTCATCAAGCTGTTTTTCAAAGACTTTCTGCAAATCTTCTGTTTTGTCACCCGCTTTTATTTCTACTACATAGTCTTTTTTCTGTTTTGTATTCTGACTCACAGGAGGGTTGGTATTGACGCTGTTCATTGCAGCCATAATGTCATCAATTTTGGATTTTTTGGCGGCACCTTCTTTTTCAGATTTTTTTGTCTTTTCATCCTTTTCTTTGTCTGCTTCTTCTTTTTTTTCTTTTTCATTTTTTATTTTTACGACATCCAGCGAGGACTTACTTTGGGTCGCGGGTTTTGTGCTTGTTGAAACGGGTTTTGCTGTCGGAGTTTCCCGGGTTCCCTGGTATAAATTGGCTGTTGCTGTTTCTGACTGGTTTAGCGCCTTTGATAAACGCACATTTTCAGTTTTTACCATGCTAAGCTGATAAAGCAGGGTGGCATTTGACTGCTTTTCCTGTTGCAAACGATTTTCAAGATTTTTTATATTTGTTTTTAGCTCCTTGTTAGCGACCTGGACTTTTACTGCATTCGTTTGCAGGCGAGCGTTTGCTTGCGACTGCTGTTGCAGTTTTTCTTTCAGGCTCTTGTTCTCAGCCAGAAGTGAGTTAATTTTTTGCTGGCTTTGGTTGTCATTGCCCGCAATTGTGGCTAGTTGCTCTTTTTGTTTTTTAAGTTCAGATTCCTGACGGCTGTTTTTCTGAGCCAGTTCTGTGTTTCTGGTTTTTAAGCTTTGATTTTCTGCTGTCAGTGATTTTATTTTCTGCTGGCTCTTCTCATTATCCCGTTTTAATTCGGCAAGTTGCCTGTTTATTTCTTTAAGCTGAGCTTCAAGTGTTTTGTTTTTTTGCACTATCTGTTTGTTTTCATTCTGTAAATTTGACAGAAGCTGTTTGCTTTTCTGACGTTCGTTTATTAATGAAGTTGCTGATTGAGAAATCTTCTGGTTTTCCTGTAATGATTTGTTGGCAATTTTTTCAAGCTTGCTGTTCTCCAGCGAGAGTGCCTTTGCCGTTTCTTCGAGTTTATTTATTTTCTCGGTGAGTTCTTTTATTTTTAGCTGGTTTTTCTGGCTTCTGGCAAGGCTTTGCTGCTTGTTTTTTTCTAAAACCTGCTCTTCCTGCTTTAGCTTTTCGACCAGCTTTTGCTGTTCTTCTTTGGCATTACGCAAATTGTTCTCTGCCGTTGCCAGCAATTCTGCATTTTCAGAGGCTGTTTTACCCTGCTGGGAAATGTTCTGCATAATCCTGCCAGGCTGGGTAATAATTGAAGAAAGTGGTGTATGCGACAAAGCGCTATAAGCAAACAGGCTGGCGAAAAATACACTCAATGCGCCGAGCAAAAAGAAAAGTATCGACTTGGTTGAAGATGAACCTCCTGCCACGGGTTCCGGGTTAACATATTCAATTGTATAACGACTCTTTTCCATTTTGTTTCCTGATGATTTGATGGCTGCTTCTTTTACGCAATACAATTTGTACTACTCAGCGTAATCCATAATTGCCCAGATTGCTCTTTATATTTTAACACAATGGTATTAATCTTTTTAGGTATACTGAGAACCTGTCCGGAAATCAACTATTGTTCCTGTGTTTCATTCCTCAATACACTACGCAAAAATATGTGAAAAACAGGGGGGATGGGTTTTCTGAGGACAGAAGACAGAGGACAGAGCATGTAGCGGAATGCTGCGGTATTAGCAAGAGGCTGCAAATAAAATGAATTAAGCTTGTCTTAAGAAACTTTGTGTAATAATCCTGCTTTTATCATCATGTATTTTGGTGGTAGTATATTAAGAATGCCTATTAACTACATAAAAATAAAAGTTTTTCTACAGGCTGTAAATATTAATAAAGGATGGGTAGTATGAAATCAGGGGATTTCCTTCTAATCGCAGGGCTTTGTTTTTCTTTATTGGCGCCAGTTGCTGTTCAAGCTAAAACCAATGGAGCGGCAGCAAAGGGTGCTAAACAATCTGCCTCTGCCTGGCACAAAGCTGATCTGAATCGTAAACGTGCGCTATGGCGTGCCAAATGGGAGGCTCAGCAGCGTGCAAGGGTTAACCAGAATCAGCGGCAGAAAAAATGGCAAAGCAAAAGCAGACCAGCACCACAGCAACGATTTAGTGCTCCTCCCAGACATAAAAATATCCAGCATACTGCTGCCAGAATCGCACTTCCAAAACGCAACTATGCGAGCTATCGAGTGCCACATAAAACACCTGCGGTCTTTAATCGTCTGCCATTTGAAGTTGTTTCCAGACTGCGTTCCAGAGGCATCGGTGAATATGGCGTGAGTGCCTATGTGCGCGATGTCAATTCTGCACGTCCCCTGCTTGCCTATCAGGATGATACCGCTCGCGTACCTGCTTCGGTAATGAAACTAATTACATCCTATGCCGCACTTGGAATTTTGGGACCTTCCTATCGCTGGCCGCTTGATGTCTACACGCGCGGCACTATCCGTAATGGTACCTTACAGGGAGACCTTTATATAAAAGGCTACGGTTCACCTGAATTTAATACCGAGGAATTACGCAAGGTGCTGCACGGCATCCGTCAAAAAGGCATTCGTAACGTCAGCGGGCGCATTGTGCTGGATAATACCTACTTCAACTCGGTGAGCAAGTATCAGGGATCATTTGATAATAAATCACAGGTAGCCTATAACGCCAAACCGGATGCGTTGCTTTTCAATGAGCGTTTAAGCTCGTTTCAGGTGCGTGCCTCCGGTAAAAGGGTTCATATTAGTACCTCGACACCAACCTACAACCTGAAAATTGTCAACAAAATGCGTAAAACCCGACGCGGCTGTCGTCCCCGCATAAGTGTTTCCAAACAGGGTGGTCTAACCCAGGTGACTTTTCGTGGTCATTTCTCCAGCCGTTGCGGTACCCGTACTTACACACGCGTGATTAGCGAACCTGTGAATATGGTTTACGGCACCTTGCGTTCCTTGTGGAAACGTGAGGTGGGTGGCTCACTTAACACCCGTTTTGCCACAGGTCGTGTCCCCGGAAATGCTCGTCCGCTGTTGAGAACCTACTCCCGCACACTTGCTCAAATCCTGCCCACAATTGACAAAAAGAGTAACAATGTGATGGCGCGTCAGCTGCTTCTCACTATCGGAGCAAAAACATCCGGCAAGCAGGGTACCGAGCGCAATGGCGCGGAAGCAATAGGAGCCTGGTTGAATCAGCGTGGTTTGCATTTTCCTGAATTGCGCATTGAAAATGGCTCGGGACT
>JALVDQ010000351.1 GCA_027008885.1 Thiotrichaceae bacterium
TTTGGTATGTGCATCCATGCGCTCTTCGCCATGGAATACGATAAAGAACAGGCGGAAGGTATAAAATGCAGTCACAAATACTCCAAGGAGAACCATCCAGTAGGCATATTCTGAGCCAAAGACTTCTGACTCATGCACCGCTTCGATAATCAAGTCCTTTGAAAAGAAGCCCGAGAAGAAAGGAAAACCAATCAACGCCAGCGAACCAATCAACGAAGTCCAGTAGGTAATCGGCATGTATTTTTTCAAGCCACCCATTTTGCGAATATCCTGCTCATGGTGCATGGCGATAATCACCGAACCCGCAGCCAGGAATAATAACGCCTTAAAGAAGGCATGGGTCATTAGATGAAAAACACCCGCGCTATACGCTGACGCACCCAGAGCAACCGTCATATAACCCAGTTGCGAAAGGGTAGAATAGGCAACCACGCGCTTGATATCATTTTGAACGATGCCAATCAGCCCCATAAAGAAGGCAGTGGTTGCACCGACAATCAAGATCATGCTTAACGCAGTATCGGATAATTCAAAAATCGGTGACATCCGCGATACCATAAAGATACCTGCTGTAACCATAGTCGCCGCATGGATCAGGGCAGAAATAGGTGTTGGACCTTCCATTGAATCGGGTAGCCAGACATGCAGCGGAACTTGCGCTGATTTACCCATCGCGCCAATAAACAGACCAATCGAAATTACGCTAACCAAGAGCCATTCCTGACCTGGGATAATCTGCAAGGTGATGTGTTCGATATTGGGCAAACGCTCAAACACTTCTTTGTAATCCATCGAGCCGGTATACGTCCAGATAGCGGCAATGCCTAACAGAAAACCAAAGTCACCCACACGGTTGACTAAAAATGCTTTCATATTTGCAAATATAGCGGTATCGCGTGTTGACCAGAAGCCGATCAACAAATACGAAACCAATCCCACTGCTTCCCAGCCAAAGAATAACTGCATAAAGTTATTCGACATAACCAGCATCAGCATGGAAAAAGTAAACAGCGAGATATATGAAAAGAAACGCTGATAACTGTTTTTACCGCCAGCACTGTCTTCAGGCCAATTATGTTCATCATCTGCCATATAGCCAATGGTGTAAATATGCACCATTAGCGATACAAAAGTCACTACCACCATCATCATGGTGGTCAAGCGGTCAATCAGAAAACCCACATTAAAGCTGGTATCACCCACTTTCGCCCAGGTATAAACCGAGCCATTAAAGTAGGTATCATCAAACAGCACCACAAAAGAAAGAATGCAGGCAATACCCACACCCAGAATCGTAACAGTATGCGCGCCCTTGCGCCCGATGATACCGCCAAACAACCCGGCGATGATTGAGCCGATTAGTGCAGATAGAGGAATTGCCAAATAAATCGCTTGCATAGACCGCTTACCCCTTTATCTCATCAAGTTCTGCAACATTAATCGTGCGACGGTTACGGAACACTGTCACTAATATCGCCAGACCAATCGCTGCCTCGGCAGCCGCCACGGTTAGTATAAAGAACACAAACACCTGTCCTGCCACATCTCCCAGATAGTGAGAGAAGGCAATAAAATTCAAATTCACTGCCAGCAGCATTAATTCGATGCACATGAGCAAAATAATCATGTTTTTTCGGTTAAGGAAAATGCCTGCCACACTAATTGAAAACAACAGCGCACTGACAACAAGAAAGTGGGATAATGGAATCATTGCTTTTCCTCCGCTTTCATCTTGATTATTTTCAGACGATCATTACGACGCACACGCACCTGTCTGGATGGATTCTGCTTTTTAACACCCTTGCGACGACGCAGTGTCAAGACGATGGCAGCAATAATTGCCACCACCAAAATTACCGCTGCAATCTCAAACGGGTACATATATTCGGTGTATAGCACTTCGCCCAAAGCCTTGGTATTATCCACACTCAAGGGCACGGGAGCAGGAATATCCACCTTGAATACATCTGAGGTCATAACTAAAATCATTTCAGCTACAACGGCGATTGCAACCAGCAAGCCGACGGGCAGATAACGTATAAAGCCTTCTTTGAGCGTATCAACCTGAATATCCAGCATCATAATCACAAACAGGAAAAGTACCATTACCGCACCGACGTAAACCAGCACCAGTACAACGCCGAGAAATTCAGCCTCAAGCAGTACCCATGTGGCAG
>JALVDQ010000352.1 GCA_027008885.1 Thiotrichaceae bacterium
CAGCCAACTCACTCAAGTCAGGGAAATCTAATACTTGATAAAACGCATGGTGACGGTGGCAACGCATGGGGTAAAGAAAACTGTGACGCTTGTCATGCAATCAAAGTCATTCATAAAACAGCATCGGCAAATATACGCAATTTAAGCCGTGCCAAAGCTTATAGTAGTTGCACAGCCTGTCATGGCAGTAACGGCACACAAGCCGTTCGCGTCTGTACCACATGCCATAATAAACAGGACTTACCCCAATCACCCTTGACGGATGGTGGCAAGGTACACCATTTTTATGCTGAAAAATCAGCACAACTCAATGATAAAGAATGTATTACCTGCCATGAAGCCTCTGATATGAATGGCGTGTTTGATATAAATGCCGACTTAACTCATTTTGATAATTCATTAAACAGCTATAGTAATGAAGCTGAGTTTTGCCAAAGCTGCCATAACCGTGTGCATCAACAGCCAGACTTCCCGATTACAGGTAAAGCATTTGATGATCCGCTAATCGCCATTAAAGATGACTATCAATATTTTGATTATCACGGATTTCGCGATGGTAGCAATCAAGGCACGTATACAGGTTTACGCGAGGGATATCGTTATCCGCAGCTTGTAGATTGTAGCGACTGTCACGCCATGCACGGTACACATAATAATCAGCTTATTATCGACACCTCCAAAAAAGGCGTGCGTGGGCTGGCAGACGACATTCGCAACAAGCCTTATTCAATTCATACTGATGGCGCAAATGGCACGCTTGCAGGTGACTATGGGCAACTTTGCGTACTTTGTCACAGCATGGAGGTGGTTAATGACAGCGGTGATCAGGATGCAGGCAATAGTCTAACAGGCATTCATGAGGTGAATAGCGACTGCCGTGATTGCCATACTCATGGCGAGGCAACGCAGATCGGTTTATGAAAATATTTGTACTATCGTTATGGTTGGTTTTGATTTTGGTTTTACCTGCACAGGCAAAACAGCCCCTGCCGCCCTTGCATCATCCCGTCGGCATAAAGTTCCCTGCCGATATGCAAGCCCCTGCTGGCTTTCCGTTGGGCAAGCAAAAACAACTTGTTTGTGATACCTGCCACGGGATTAAAAATCTGGATCAAATTCCGTTGCAAAAAGTAAATCAGCAGGCAAAAAATTTCCTGCGTAATGGACCGTATCCCAACCTTCTTGATTTTTGCCAAAACTGCCACCAGTCACGTCTAAAGCAGAAAAATATGCAACGCTTTAATGTCCATCAAATGCTGGACAAACAGGGCAGATTAATTAAAAGCAACTGCACCTATTGTCACGCCAGTCTGCCTGACCCCAAAAAAGATAAAGACTGGCACAAAATGCGTTTTCAGATACCGCCAGAAAAGCTCTGCTATGGCTGTCACCTAAAAACCACGCATCTCAATGCAGTGCAACATCAGGTCAAACCCAGCCACAAAGTACTAAAGCAAATCAGGCAAACAGAAAAGCAAAAACACCTTCATTTGCCCTTGAATAAACAGGGGAAAATGATGTGTATTACCTGTCACACAGCGCATCAGCACAATGTTTTGACAATGGCAAAACAGGCAACACCATTAGGTAAAATTGAATATGGCAAACCCAATTTTTGGAGTCGGGTTTATGCCGAAGATAAAAAGGCACGTTTAAAACAAGGAACTTATAAAGGCTTAACAGCACCAGTGTATCAACCAATTAAGCATGAGATTTTATTACGACTGCCTGCCAGAAACGGCGAGCTTTGTCGGGCTTGCCATGTATTTCAGGATTGACGGGGATTTGCTTGGTTTTTTTAATACAGTATGTAGCCTGCGTTGAGTATGCGAAACGCAGGATTGCACATTGTTAACAACCGCTCCCGTGTTTCGTTCCTCAACACAGGCTACACAAAAAATATGTAAAAAAGGGGGGGGTGGGTAGTTGTTTATGTTAAAGGTTAAATAATGGCAGTGTTGTAATTTATGTTGAAAAAATGGTTTAAAAAATACACCCAGAGTCGCTGGCTTCGTTACAGTTTTATTATTGTCTCGTCGCTCATGTTGCTGTCTCCCTTGCTGATTGTTCCACAGATGTTTAACAATGATGATCTTTGTGGCGGTCTTTGCCTGCGACGCTTTTATTTGTATTTTCCCGGCATGGGCTGGGAAGATGTTTTACACAATATGAAA
>JALVDQ010000353.1 GCA_027008885.1 Thiotrichaceae bacterium
TGTTAATTCCAGATAGGCAATACGCCCTGCAAGGCTTTCACTGGATTGCTTTAAAAGCTCAATAGAAGCTGAGCCTAATAATAAGAATTGCCCTGTAGGAAAGCCTGCTTCTATGCCTTCATCTATTAATCCACGTAATACTTTAAAAATATTGGGTAAGCGTTGTACTTCATCGAGAATCACTAATTTTCCTTGATGTTGAGACAAATAACCACGTGGGTCTTCTAGTTTGGCTATATCTTGTGGGTTTTCCAGGTCAAGATAAATACTTTCTACGTTCTTTTCTGGGTTCTTTCCTAAGTTTTTAGCGAGTGTGGTCTTTCCTACTTGACGCGGACCAAGCAAGGCAACTGCAGGAAATTGATGTAAGTACTGCTGTAGTTTGGGCTTTAATTTTCTATCTATCATCCTTGCAATTATGGACTTATAATCCATATTTGCAAGGTTTGCTTATTGGCTTAATCTACAGAAACGATGAATAGTAATAATTTATTGCTCTCTGACTCGTTGTATCCGTCAATAATTAATATGGTCAGTGTATTAGGAGCCTGTCCGTAAAAATTGGGGTACCCGTTAGTCAGGAGCAGTCTTGCAGGTCGGATTAACCTGACATAATTGTGGCATCATGCTGGAACGCTACGTTAACCCGTCTGCAACAGGTCAATATCACGGATCTCCCTTTACTCTGGTATTATCCAGGGTGTATAGCCGTTAACAATTTTAGACAGTTTTTCTTTTATTTTATCGGTGTCCTCATCCATCATAATCATTTGCAATTCACTTAGGTGCTTTTGCAAGTCGTCCCAGGCTATGTATATTTCATTTGCCTGCATGATTTTTCGATGCTGTGTGCCACTGACATTCTCACCTATCAGGAGTTCTTCATAGAGCTTTTCTCCTGGTCTTAGACCGCAGTATTCAATCTCGATATCTCCTTCTGGATTTTGTTCATCTTTAACGGCCAGTCCTGCAAGATGGATCATTTTTCTGGCGAGTTCAACAATTTTTACTGACTCGCCCATATCCAGCACAAATACTTCTCCACCTTTTGCCATAGCACCAGCCTGAATGACTAATTGTACTGCTTCCGGAATTGACATAAAAAATCGGGTTATTTCTTTATGTGTTACGGTAACGGGTCCACCTTCCCGGATTTGCTGCCTGAATTTTGGAACCACTGATCCAGATGATCCCAGAACGTTTCCAAACCGAACCATTGTAAAAACAGTATGGCAGTCTTTCTTTTTTGACAAGCCCTGTAAAATCAGCTCAGAAATTCGCTTGGAGCATCCCATAACATTTGTCGGGCGTACCGCCTTGTCAGTGGAGATAAGGATAAATGTTTCTACATTGGCTTGCAGTGCATGTTCAGCAAGAAAGCGGGTGCCAAAAACATTATTGCTGAGACCTGCGACCGGGTTTTCTTCTACGAGTGGAACGTGTTTGTAAGCTGCTGCGTGATAAATTGTGTTAACCCTGTTTCTTTTAAACAAGCGTTTTAGTAATGTAGCATTAGTGATAGAGCCAAGAATCTTGTCGATTTGCACAGACTGCTGGTTAAATTCATTGATTCGCTCTAGCTCTTGATCTATCTGGTACAAGGCAAATTCATTTTGTTCAAGAAGTATTATTTTTTTGGGGTTTAAGCCCAGGACTTGCCTGCAAAGCTCTGAACCTATAGAACCACCGGCACCTGTAATCAAAACAACTTTGTTTTTGATGTTAGTAGGCAGTAGCTTGTGATCGGGCTCAATAACATCACGACCCAGCAAATCATCAATATCAATATCTTTAATATCGGATACTTTTAACTTTCCATGAGCCAAATCCAGGAAGGGGGGTATGCTACGCACAGTAACAGGAAGGTTTTCCAGGTTTTGAATAATAGACTGGCGTTTTTTTCGATCTATAGAATGAATAGCTAAAATAATTTCGGTGATATCATTTCTTTCAATCAGGTCACCAAGTTGTGCGGGGGAATAGACTTTATGACCAAGTATATCCCAGCCCGCCAGACTTAAATCATCATCAATAAAACCGGCAACCGAATAGTGGGGGTCTGTTTTTAAAACGGTGGATAATTGGGTGCCTGCTGCACCTGCCCCATATATTAATACCTTTTTGCTCGATTTATGTTTTCCTCTCCGGTAGAGAATATATTGG
>JALVDQ010000354.1 GCA_027008885.1 Thiotrichaceae bacterium
AACGCCATGGCATATTTTCGCTGACGTTTTTCCAGGTTTTTGCTGCGTCATTTGAGAATAATACTCCCGCAGAATTTCCCTGTCCTCCAGAGTGGTAGCTTAATGATGATGTGGCGTATACGATGTCTGAATTATCCGGGGCAATGGCGACGCCTCTCATATAATCGTCTTTGATGAGTTTTACGAAGCTGTTGCCAGCGGTATCAGAGCGATAAAGCCCCCTGTTTTTTCCGTAGGAGGTTACATAGACCCTGAATTTTTTGTGTGGATCGGTTTTTATATCAAATATTCCTTCCCAGGGGTTAAGTGCGCCTTCCTTGTAGGTCGGGATAATGTCTTTGCGTATCAGCTTGTGTTTTTTTCTAAATTCGGATTTGAATTTGCCGCCGATTTCTTTCCAGCTTTTACCCGCGTCAGCAGAGCGCCATAAACCGCCTTCGCCGCCCGCATAGACCAGGTTTCCGTCGAGTTTATCTACCTGGGTGAATTTCAAGCCACCTGTTTTTGATGCCTTTAATACCAGCGTCCAGTTTTCGCCATCATCGACTGATTTATAAACGCTGCCATCCACTGTTATATAGAGCGTTCTTGAATCAGGCGGGCTGTTTTCGTCCATTGACAAGCCATACATTCTGACTGCGGCTTTACCTGCAGGCAGTCCTTTGCCTACTTTCTTCCAGTTTTCGCCATAGGCGTTACTTTTAAACAGTGCGGTTTCTCCATTGTATTGGCTTTTACTGAAAGATGCCCATACTGTCGCTTCCCGTTTGGGGTCGCTCAAAAGGGTGTTTACATTGGAACCGCCTCCGCGTATTGCCACGTCCGGCTTTACGGGTATTTTGCCAACAGTCCAGGAATATTTGGGGTATTTGTTATAGTCGGGAAGCGATCTTGTCCATGATTTGCCATGATTTTTACTGTACCAGAAGCCTATGTCGTAGCCGCCGATGTAAATAATGTCAGGATTATGATTGTTTACATCAAGCGCATGTCCATTAATATTATCCAGACCGGTTGATAACCACTGGTCTTTTGCAATTTTTCGGGTTGATATATTATTAAGGTGTTTTCCGGCATCAAAACTTGCCCAGCCCCACTGTCCAAAAGATGCATATAAGTTATTGCTATTGAAGTTATCCTTTCGGAGTGTTTTTGAGAGACCGTGAAAACTCGGGGCGAAAGAATAATACTGATTTTTTGAGTAGCCGACATTCCAGTCAGATACTTTTCCTGTATGCGTCCAGTTTTTTCCTCCATCTTTGCTTTCCCATGTGCCGGCATTTTCATTCCAGTCAAAAGGGTAAAGTATGTCTACAAGACGGAGCACTTTCGGGTCTTTGTTGTCAACGCTAATAATGCCTGTTTTATCAATCAGTTTGTGAAAATTCTTGCCTCCATTTTCACTTTTATACAAAGATCCGGGTGGGTCAGCTTCAGCAACATAATTGTCAAAGCCGGTGCTGCCGTCTTTATATTCAAGAGGGTTTCCTGCTTTGTCTGTGCCACAGGCATTCGCATGAAACGTAGTAACATAAATTTCTCTGGCATTATTCGGGTTAATATCAATATCAAGTATATCTCCCAGTTTTTTTCCGATGCGTTGCCAGTTTTTTCCTCCATCTGCCGAGTGGTATAACTGTGCTGGTCCGCAACGAAAACGTGCCTTTCCGGTGACAATGTAGAGGTTGTTGCTGTTTTGTCTGTCAATCACAATTTTTACGATCACTGCTTTTTCGGGCAAGCCTTTGGTTTTGATGATCTTCCAGCTTTCTCCCGTGTCTGACGTTTGCATGAAAGTTAGTTGCGGCAGCCAGTTTTCATAGTGTGCAAGATAACCAACAGAAGGCTTGTCAAAAGCCATTGAAATACTTTCTATGTAGCCATCAGGCTTTTCTGATGCGGGGCTGTGTGTTTCCAGTGTGACCTGGTAAATGTGTTTGCCGCCGTCTTTTGTTTTAAAAAGACCGTGTGCGCTTCCCATAAAGAAAATATCAGCGTTGCTTGTGTGAAAACCAAGCGTATTGATATGTGTATCAAGCAATCCATTTTTAGCACCCAGAACATCCCAGGTTTTACCCTTGTCGAAACTTCGGTAAACACCGCTCAGATCAGATGCGGCAAGTATTACTCCGTCTTTCGTTGCACCTAGCATGGCTATG
>JALVDQ010000355.1 GCA_027008885.1 Thiotrichaceae bacterium
AAACCTTCTTTATGGAAATTAAAGGGTTACGCTTAGGCTAACCTACGAAACTGTACTACCGCGCTGTAACCCCAATATTCTTTATTGTGTTTTTTCACCAATAAAGTTATGTGGGTTCTTCAAATAACTTCTATCATATTTGAATTTATATCCGATCTTTTGTGCTGTAATCTTATCTAAGCTCATATTTGTCCGTAAGATAAACTTCCCGTCTGGATCTGTTATTGCCTTTTCATTTTCCCAACCTTCTGAGAAAAAATTGATAGTCACTCCTTCTATAGGATTTCCCGCAGAATCAAGAACTATACCCGAATAGGTATACCTAAGATCAGGGATATAGTTATTTGTGTAATAAATTAAAGTCGCAACGAGTAAAATTATGCCGCCAAATATGTAAAAGATTTTTTTCATGGTGCGCATTGTCTCTGTCCTGTCTTTTGTCTTTTGTCTTTTGTCTTTTGTCTTCTGTCTTCTGTCCTCAGACACCCATCCCCCCCCTTTTTTTATATATTTTTGTGTAACCTGTATTGAGTAACGAAATACAGGAGCACCAATTAACAACCTGCCGCCTTAATTGTGTACCAGCAATCCGGGACTTGAGTTACTATAAACATTCCAAACAATACGTTAAACTCCTCTTCCATGAATATTTGCACACGACTTGATGAAAAAGTAAAACAGGCGCTTGTTGCGGCGGGCGCTGATAAAGACACTCCTGCGCTTGTCAAACCCTCTTCACGCCCCGAGTTTGGTGACTACCAGGCAAATGGTGTGATGGGCACGGCAAAAAAGCTGAAGATGAATCCGCGCGATCTGGCGGCAAAGGTGCTGGATAATCTGGATTTGTCGGAGATGGCGGAGAAACTGGAAATTGCAGGTCCTGGCTTTATCAATATCCACCTGAAAAACGAGTGGCTGGCAGAGCGTCTTGAAGAGATGCTGGCATCAGATCATCTTGCTGTCGAAAAATCACAACACCCGCAAACCGTGGTGATTGACTATTCCGCTCCCAATCTTGCCAAAGAAATGCACGTTGGGCATTTGCGTTCAACCATTATTGGCGATGCCATGGCGCGCCTTCTGGATTTCATCGGTCACAAGGTCATTCGCCAGAATCATGTGGGCGACTGGGGTACGCAATTTGGTATGTTGCTGACCTATATGGGCGAATTGCAGGACAGGGATGAAGAGCTTTCCATGCAGTTATCCGACCTTGAAAAATTCTATCAGGCGGCAAAAATCCGTTTTGATGAAGACCCGGACTTTGCTCATCGGGCGCGTCAGAATGTGGTCAAATTGCAGTCTGGCGACCCTGAATTTCTCAAGCTCTGGCGGCAGTTTATTGATATTTCATTAAGCCACTGCGATGCAATCTACGAGACTTTGGGGGTCTTGCTAAAACGCTCGGATGTAATGCCGGAAAGCGCCTATAATGATGATCTTGCAAATGTTGTGGCAGACCTTGAACGTGCCGCAATGCTCACCGAAGATCAGGGCGCAAAATGCGTTTTTATGGAAGAGTTCAAGACGAAAGATGGCAAAATCACACCGATGATTGTGCAAAAATCGGATGGTGGTTATCTATACGCCACAACCGATCTCGCCGCGTTACGTTATCGGCATAACAAACTGGGCATGACCAGAGGCTTGTACTTTGTTGATGCACGCCAGTCTTTGCATCTAAAACAGGTATTTACCGCAGCCAAAAAAGCAGGATTTGTACCTGAGGAAACGCAACTCGAACACATGGCATTTGGCACCATGATGGGCAAGGACGGAACCCCGTTTAAAACCCGCGATGGTGGCACGGTCAAGCTTATCGACCTGTTAAATGAGGCACAGCAACGCGCCTTTGATCTGGTTACACAGAAAAATCCGGAGCTGGACGAGGCAAGTCGCCGAAGCATCGCAAAAACAGTCGGTATTGGCGCGGTCAAATACGCCGATCTCAGCAAAAATCGTAACTCGGACTATATTTTCAACTGGGATACGATGCTCAGTTTTGAGGGCAATACCGCGCCTTATCTGCAATATGCCTATGCGCGCATCCAGAGTATTTTCCGCAAGGCGGGCAAGATCGACACAAACGCCAGAATCAGCCTGAATGAAACACAGGAAAGGCAACTGGCAGGCAAACTGCTACAGCTTTCAGAAACGCTTGAAACAGTCGCCAGAGAAGGCACTCCCAACCTGCTGTGCAACTATCTGTTTGAACTGGCGGGTCATTTTATGAGCTTTTACGAAGCCTGCCCGATTATGCAGGCAAGCGACGAAGCCAGCAAACAAAGCCGCCTGAAACTGGCTTTATTGACCGCAAAAACACTAAAAACAGGTTTGGGCTTGCTGGGAATTGATGTCATGGAGCGTATGTAAGAGTCAGCACAATAATATACCCATCCCCCTGTTTTTACATATTTTGCCTAGGTTGGATTAGCGTAGCGTAATCCAACATAGTGCCATGATCTTGTCGGATTACGCTCAGGCTAATCCGACCTACGAAACTCTATTTTCTATCTTCTGTTCTCTGTCTTCTGATACCCATCCCCCCTGTTTTTTATATATTTTTGTGTAATGTGTTGAAAAACGAAATACAGGCTGTCTACATCTACAACTTGATAATTGAATTATGACTCATTAATAGTTTATGCTCCCAGAAATTAATGGCCACTATTGACTACCTGTGAAATTTACTTCTTATTCTGTTTTCTTTTTTATTGCTTGTATGATCTGTAATAATCAGGTCTCCGCGAGGAATCAGTTTGATTTTGATTCGTTCAATCTTTATATTGCAAGCGCGCTCAGTGACCAGGCTTTAAAGGATTTTAAGGAGGTTAGTGCCAGCGTCAAAAATAATATTTTCTGGAAGGGAAAACGCGCCCAGAATAAATATGAATCTGCTTATAAGCGTTCGCGTCCTTATTTGCACAAACTCTTCAGGGATGATGTCCCTGATTTTGTGTTTTTGATTCCATATCTGGAATCCGGCTGGCGGGCAACCAAAGGCAGAAAAAAATCAGATTATGGCTACTGGCAGATGGTGACCGAGGTGGTTGCTGAAATCAAAACACTGGAACATGCCTCTGCTGCCTTAAAAAAAATGCATCCTGATAAAATTCGTTCTAATCTGCTGTTGAGTACCGAAGCTGCCATAATCCACCTGAAGCGTTATTATTTTTATTTTCGCCATGTTGCCAATTTTGCCGAAGCTGATGCCTGGTTGTTTGCTGTCACCTCCTATAACTGGGGAGCAGGAAATGTAAAACGTACTCTCTTGAAAATGCAAAAAGAAATGCCCGCCAAAAATAAGTCAGCTCCTGATTTTGCCAGTTTTTATCACTATCTGTATACCTTGAGTAACAAGCATCCCAAAGACAAATCAATGCGCGTAGCACTGGAATATCTGCCTAACCTGTGGAATATCGCTTTACTGATTCAGGCATACCAGAAAAAACATCCTGTAAAAAAACGAAATAAAAAACACGCTAAAAAAACTGTTCTGAGTTCCTTGAAAAAACTTTAGAGAGTCGTTGCTGAAAGTTTGTTTTAATTGCCTCAGAAGTACCATTTAAAAACTGAATACAAACATTGGTATCGAGCAGGTACATTTATAAAAATGCCTCTCTGCTTTCATAGTTACCTTGTGCATCTCGTTGAAGCGTATCACCTTCCCAAATGTGCAAACGAAGGATAGTGTGCAAATGAAGGAGGTGTAACTGTTTTCCTCCTTTCAAATCTCTGCGGTTCTCTGCGAATATCTCTGTGTTCCTCTGCGTAACGATAGATTTGAACTCCGAAACTTGAAGTTTTTATATTCGCAACTTGTCTTCGTATTCCGCAAGGCTTCATACGTTGCTGCTACCCATCCCCCCTGTTTTTGATATGTTTTTTAGAAGATATGAAACTGCAATAGTGCATGTGATTCAGGGTATATTGCCAGTAGCAAGCTAATAAAGCCCATAATAATCAATACACTGCCTGAAAAATAGCGGATTTTTTGGGATTCCCTTAAGGGCGCCAGGCGACCTGTTAGAAACCCTGCTGCCATGAGAGGCGTGAGTGTTCCAAGTCCGAATGACAGCATAAAAAAGGCTGAATTTAAGGCGCCATTATTGGCGGGAGAGATAAGCAAAACATAGTAAACCAGTCCGCAGGGTAACCAGCCCCAGACTGCACCAAACAAAAATGCCTGCCAGAGATTTTTTACCGGAAGCAAACGCTGCCCCACAGGTTGCAGGATTTTCCACAGTGGCGTGCCGATTTTTTCGATTCTGGAAAATTGGGGAAACCAGCCTGCGATATAAAAACCCATTGCAATAATCAGTAATGAAGCGATTAAACGCAAGACGCCGATACCCGCTTCCGGCAGTAAAAAATCTCTCAGGGTTTGTCCAAACCAGCCAATCAGAAAACCGGCTGTAATATAGCTAATAATGCGCCCGCCATTATAGGCAAAGGTATAAAGCCCGAGTTGTGCCGTATTTTTACGAATATCGGGGCTAAGGCTCATGGTCATTGCTCCCACCAGTCCACCGCACATGCCAAAACAATGCAGACTGCTAAGCAAACCAATAAAAAAAGCGACAATCATGTATTCACAAACGCTTTTATTAAAAAACGGCTTGCCAAAAAGTCTGCTGCCTTATTGCAATGCAGATTATGAATACACAGGCAGGGCACAGGATTATTCCGCCAGCAACTTGCGAACTTCTTTTACTATCGTCTCTGGCGCGGTGCCATGTGCCAGTGTTTTACGCAGCTTGCCCTTTTTATCAATCAGATAGGTATAGGAAGAATGATCTACCAGATAGCCAACCGCAGAATGGCTTTCTACCATTTTATAAGCGGCTCCATAGCGTTTTGTGATGTCATCAATCACTTCTTTTTCTGCCGTTGCACCGATGATATTGGGGTGAAAATAGGCAGCGTATTCTTTTAGGCGAGTAACATTATCCCTGTCCGGATCGACACTCACAAAAATGGATTGCACGTCTGCCAGCTCTTTTTCCGTCAACTGGTTTAGTGCCTGGCTTAGTAATGCCAGTGAGGTTGGACAAATATCCGGGCATTGGGTATAACCAAAATAGAGGATAACAACCTTGCCTCGCAGCTCTTGCAGTGACAAATCCCTGTCCTGAATCTCAACTGTAAAGTCACCACCCACCGGCTTTGCACTTAGTGGCAAGCTGTTTGTATGCTGTACGGGCTGGTCATTCTGCGGATGCCAGAAAAATAATACCCAGACAAGCGCAATACTCAGGATTGCAATTAAAGACAGAGCCACTCCATTCTTTTTGTTCATAAAAATTACCCAGGAAATTAATAAATTAAGGCGAAAAGAAGAAATTTTATTTAAGCGTATAAAACCGAAAAGGTGCCATAAGCAAACCCCGCTCTGTTTGCAAAAGCACTCTTGCCTCCCAATCCATTTTCTGGCGCACACACACGGGTAATATTGCCTTGCCCTTAAACTGTGTTTTGCCCACTGGTTCAAGTTTGGGGCGGTTATATCCCATATCCATACCGATACCGGTAAAATCCACTTCAGCTTCCGAAACCTCAACGCCATCGACTTTAACATCGAGTTTCAGCGGTCGCAGAATGGGGATCGTATTTGGCGTGATTGAAAAAGTCACCTGACCACCACCTGGTAGTTGTGAAGTGCAGGCAGCCTTGCGCAAATCACAGTTTTGATCAAGCTCGGCGGAAGCCGCTACCGTTGGTCTCAGCATATCCTTGAGTTTGTAACTGACTGCCAGAAGCAAGACAAGAGCCAGCAGTGCCACGCCTGTCCACAGGTTTATTGCCTGTTTGGAGCTTGTAGCCTGCTTTGCGGATTGCCCGGATGATTGATCATTTACTGCCATTTTGTTCTACTCAAAACAGAATTGTTTAATTTAAAAATGTATAAAAAACAGGGGGGATGGGTTGTTCCTGTTAAAATCGGCTTTCTGACAGAACGTACACTCTAATACGCCAGGCATCCAACACTATATCGGCGGGTGTGTCATTTGACACAGCCCGACCTAAGTACCCAGGCAAAAAAATCTAATCCGAACTTTTAGCTGCCTGCGCCGGAGTTAAAATATCTGGCAGGGCATCTGCACCTGCTTTAAAGGCATCTGCCTGTCCCTTGTGGATAGATTGCCAGAATGCTTGAGCCGCAAGCAGTTTGTCTTCTTCTGCAAGTTTCATCCAGCGTTGTAGCTGTGGGTCTTTAAGCCCAAACTCACCCCAGTATTCAAGGAAAGTCAGCAATAAATCTGCCATGCGTGTAGTTTCCCAGGGGACGCTTTTGCTTGATTCATGATCATTGATTTCTTTGGCAAGATTAAACTGGTGTTTTTTGTAATCCACATCAAGTTTAAAGTGTGCCTTGATGATTTCATCCGTAATCGACTCCGACCATTTGCGATGAAAACGGCAGATTCCGGTATTATCGCTAAATAATTCATAGGTCATACGTTCAACATTACGCTTGCCCAGGGCGTCAGGCATCAAAAATTCCGAGCCGTAATAGACGTAGTATTTGCCCATAATCGGCATGGGGCTACCCATACCCGGAACCCAGTACTGATTCGGAACCATATAGCCATACTCGCCATGAGCCAGATAAACGGCACGGTGCAGTGGCTCGGTATCATAGCGTTTCTCCATCTCATAAGCCGCGCCACGAATGCCCTGACGAAACACTTTGGCACGCTCATCAAAGAGAATGGCATTGATGACCGCAATGCCGTATTTGGCATTCTTCATGCTGTCGTTGACGACATCAAAATCATCGGGCGAACTCGCAAACTTGAAACTTAATTCAGATTTGGGCGGAAAACCATATTCTTCCGGCGGGAATAAATCCGTCGCAACGCATTCCATAATCCATGCCAGATAACCACCCGTCTGGATGGCATCCAGACCCATCGCATCAATGTGATCATTAAAAATCTCGGCGGCGCGCTGATCGAATACACCCGTTTGAGGACCTAATGCCTGGTATGGCTCATAGTCTTTTTTGTATTTGCCTCTGAGCTTTTTACAGGCAACCGCACATGGCTCTCCACAGTGTTCAAAATTTTTGGTTTTGATGGTTTCTTCATTAAACTGTTTCAGGTAGTGATCTTTAATAAAGTGTTTGTGCTGACTGCGACGCTCCTCTTCAGAGGCATAGGCACTGGTGTAGTTAAAGGTAAGCAAGCGATCGGTTGTTTGGTGCATGTTTACACCAAAAGTACCACCCGTATTGAATTTTTCGGTATAGCGATATTTTTCTGTAACCGCAATATCATACTTGTTGAGCTTTTCTCCAAAGTGCTCCAAAAAGTAGCCGTTGATTTCTTTGGATGTCAGCAAATCAGGGTCTTTCCAGTCACCACCAAAAACACAGCCAATAATATTATGCTGCTGGAATAAACGACTGCCCAGACCGCCACGTCCACACCAGTCAACTACGGGAGTAATTTTACCGCGCTTGATAGTGCTTGAACCGATAATACCCTCAGGCGTATTTTCTGCTGAAGGTCCAACCGCAAAAACACGCACTTTTTTGAGGCTGCTGTACTCATCTTTATAGGTATCGAATAAATACTGCTGCAAGCCAAAAAAGCCAATCAGCTTTTCCTCGGCACTGCCCTGATAGCCTTCCCAATACGGATGCGGATCAAGTGGCTCAATGCGCACACTGATTTGTTCTCCATCATTATTCAGAATCAAAACGCTTGGTCGGGTACAGCGTCCACGCAAGCCGACATAATCAGCCCCCAAGCCATGAAAGGTATACGCCGCGCCCCCCATACTGGAAACATAAAAGCCATCCCACTGTGGACTGAACGCACAAAACACCAGGCGCCGCGCCCCCGGGATTGAACTGCCCGCCAACAAGCCCTGCCCAAAGGTAAAGCTGTCAGGGTATTTTTTATAACGATCCCAGCCATAGTCAACTGGTCCCAGAATATTTTGATCAACGTGCAGCTCATTGAGCGTCCACTGTTCGGTTAACAAATTAATGACCAGTTCGCGCTGGATAATGTCATGTTGCATTTACAAGTCCTCTAGTTATTTCCTGAAGCCGTGAGGCTAATGCAATTCAGGATTTTATTATTTAAAAGCACACAAAGCCCTTGGAGTCTGTCCAAAGATAGAAAACGTAGCGTTAAGCCCGGTGCCACGATCTTGTCGGGTTACGCTCAGGCTAACCCGACCTACACTGAAATTTTCGTTGCGATCCCAATTCCCGGACAGCTTTTGAAGCCTGTCCGGGAATCGTGAGTCTACTGCGAAAAGGCTGAATTTGGCCAGGAGCCTGTCCGAAAATAGTGAGCCTACTGCGAAAAAGCTGAAATTGGCTAGATATTTCTCAATTTTCGTTAAATATATAAATAAAACAATGATTCGCCTCAAATTGATAAAAAATCGAGTCAAATCAGCTTTCCCTCGCTACGACTCATATCCTGGGAGCCTGTCTGAAAACTA
>JALVDQ010000356.1 GCA_027008885.1 Thiotrichaceae bacterium
TCATTCTTTATTATTTTATGAATTAAACAGGAATCCCATATTTTTTTCAATAAAGTGACTCTAATTTATTGTATTTTATGAAGTTAAATCCCGTACACCTATGGCTTAATACAGCAGTTTATTTATTCAAAGGTGTAACTCTTGAAAGTGAAGTAACAGAAGATAATGGTTCAGAAAAAAAAGGAAAAGGCTCTCTTGGTTTTAAATTCTTACAAGACCTTATATCTCCGGTCTCTATCGAAGGAGAACTAAATTCAAAAAACAACGTATCAACCAAGTTCGCAAGAATCTATACACTTGGCGGTCTACATATGACTGTTGTTGAAGAACTTAAAAAAAAGGAACAATTAAAAGCTGTTACATTTTCACCTCTAAATGTGCCAGAAAAGACATTTGTTAGTTTAGATGTAATATTAAAACCTGTAGATTTCTACCAAATAATAGAAGTAATAAAGTTATCTAAACCACTTATTATTCAAGTCATGCAAGACTTTGGAATAAAGTGGTTTCCAACAACTTTTACTAAAAACTCTATTAAGGAAATACCTAAATATGACAAACTTTTTGAATCCATAATTTCTTCTTTAGAAGAAGATTATTTGAAATCTAAACAACTTGAAATGTTGATGGTTTCTCCAGAAACGGGGGAAACAATTGGTATAGTTGATATTGATTTAACTGAGGTAGAAGCACAAGAAATAAAAGCTAAATTAAATGATGGTCAGTTTCACGTCATTGGAAAAGTTAGCAGGTATTTTGAAGAAGGTCAGAATATGAGCATGGTACAACGGACAGTATTATCAAAAATTGTTGAGTTAGTGGGTCAAGCTATGTCAATAGATTCAGACCCAGAAAACTTTAATGTTTATAAAGATTCATTGGTAAATTTGCAGCCTGTAATAGAAAAATTTGTTCAAATAAACTTACCAGGACCAGCAGTTAGAGTAATAGCAATGTCAGTAAGTGTCTGAGCAGAAAAACAAAATCTAACAAGCGCTTTAATTTGACGGGCTAAAGCAGGGTTTCTCATCGTTCTGTAGTTTCGTTTAACTTTATCATATAATTGAGTTTAGTTATGTTAAACCGCCCGACAAATTAAGCGGGCGTTATGTGTCTGTAACTCAAGGCTTTTTTGCTAGCTTCAAGAAATTCTTCAATTCCTGTAGAATAACCCAAAATTATGGACTTATAGCTATAAAGTATCCTTATAAAGGTCAGTGTTTGTGTGGCTCTATCAAGTATGAGGTGGATAAATTAGAGGAGCATATGGCGCATTGTCATTGCAGTATGTGCCAAAAGTTTCATGGTGCAGCATTTTCTACTTTTGGGGTAGCTAAAACAAATCATATAAAAAGCTATATTGCTTCTAACGGAACAGAGCGAAAGTTCTGTGACAATTGTGGTTCTAGTCTGGTTTTTGTTCCTTCAAATGACTCAGGTAAATTTGTGGAGTTTTCTTTAGGTACGTTAGATTCAGAAATAGAGATGAAACCTGATGCTCATATATTTGTTAAATACGCTGCTAAGTGGTACGTCATCGCAGATGATCTTCCAACATATGAAGAAGGTAGATTGTAAATAAAGACCTGAAATTTTACTTTGGTTCTAATTCTACTAAAAAACAATTACCTCATGATAGGTCTGTATTTTATAGAAGTTGTTTCATGCTATAATTACTCAAATGGATATATATTTGGATAATTGTTGCCTAAACAGACCTTTTGATAATCAAGCAGAACCAAGGGTTCACCTTGAGGCGGAGGCTATAAAAACTATTTTAAGCTTTATTGAGTCTGGAACATGGTCACTTATTTCTAGCAATGTTCTTATACATGAAATCAATAAAACAGCTAATGAGAAAAGGCGTAGAAACTTACATGGAATTAATCAAATGGCTGTTAAATATATCGAAGCTACAAAAGAAATTAGAGAAAGAGCTAGGTACTTTGAATCTTTTGGTCTTCAGGCATTTGATGCTGCCCATTTAGCTTGCGGGGAGAAGAACTCAGATATTTTCCTGACGGTAGATGGTAAATTTATAAAGAGAGCAAATCAAATTGAGGGACTTCAAGTAAAAATTATGAATCCTTTACAATGGTTAGAAGAGGTGTTGGAATGAGTGCCGTAAATTA
>JALVDQ010000357.1 GCA_027008885.1 Thiotrichaceae bacterium
TATTTCCTGCTAGGCGTTCCCAAAAAGCACTTCTCTTAATATCTTTATTCAGATTATTTTTCATTTCTCTGCGAATTGATTCTAATGAAGATATCTTTGAATCACCTAAATAAGAAAAGATCAGTGCAGTAATAAACTCTAATGGGCTAATAGGGGTTCTTCCGTCTTCTGATGGGAGAACTTCTTTAAAACATTGTTTTAATATTTCGAGACTGTTCTTGATCATAGCGGGTTTCCTGTTTATCGTCGTTCTTTGTTATTTTATGAATTAAACAGGAATCCCATATTTTTTTCAATAAAGTGACTCTAATTTATTGTATTTTATGAAGTTAAATCCCGTACACCTATGGGCAAAAGCTATAACTGTAATATCTGATTTCTTCAGGGAAAATCAAGAACATAACTATGATGAGCTTTTGCCATTTATTGTAAATAAAGTGTTAATGATATATGTAGCTACCGAAGACCTTGAAGATGCCTTTAGGTTGTTTATGATATTGAATGATAGAGGAGTGCCTCTACGAAATAGTGATATTCTTAAATCTATGAATCTAGGAGCTTTAGAAAATCAAAGTGACAAACTAAAGTATGCAAAATTATGGGAAAAAGCAGAAGGTGAATTAGGTGAAGATTTTGATAGATTTCTAAGTCACATAAGAACTATTTTAGTAAAAGAAAAAGCTCGTTTGAATTTGCTTCAAGAATTCGAGGATAAAATATATAACCCAAAAGAAAAGGATAAAAAAACAGGTGAGAAAAAACCTATTTTGTTAACAAAAGGAATTGAAACCTTTAATATTATTGAAAAATATTTAGAGCATTATAGAGCAATATTTTCTTTTCAAAGTTATGATGAAGTGGGTGACTTTAGGTTAGATAATCTGTTAAAGGTTATGCTTTATGGTTTGCCATCAACTGATTGGCAACCTCCCCTGTTGCGTTATTTTGAAAAATTTAAATATGAAAACTTATTTGATTTTGTATATAAACTAGACAATAAACTTTCTGCTGATTGGATTTCACAATATTCACCTACATATAGAATTGAGTCTATGAATACGATAATCAAATCGATAGATTCTGCAAAAAACACTGATAGTGTTTTTAACTCAGGCTGTTTTGAAATAGACCAAGAGTCATTTAGCAGAGTCATTGATAGTCCTGTATATGGTAGAAGGTTTGCAAGATATGTATTGTTAAAACTTGATTATTATTATCAAAACCATGACCAAAGAATGAATTTCGAAACTTTATCAGTAGAGCATATATTACCCCAGAACCCTGCATCAGATAGCCAGTGGATTAATGACTTTTCCATTGAAGATAGAGAAAAACTAACAAATATTCTTGGAAATCTTGTATTAATTACACGTCGCAAGAATACATCGCAAGGCAGATTAGATTATCTAGATAAAAAAGAACGCTATTTCAGTAAAAATATTGATACTTGTCCAAATTCTTTAAGAGTATTGAATAGCTACGATCAATGGACACCTTCAGAGCTTTTAAATAATCACTCTGAGGTTACAAGTTTATTAATTAAAAAATACACATAACAAATTGCTCAACTTGACAGCTAACACAGCCCGATTTTTGTGTGTTCGCTATCGCTCATTATCACACAAAAACCGTGCTGCGTTAGCTGCCAAGTTAGCAAGGCGTTAGATTTTACCAGGTGTAAAAGACGGTGCATTCTCAAACTGAATTGCTATCAAATACATTACAGAGAAAAGGGTTTAGAGTAGTAACTCAAGTTTGTCTTAAGTCAAAAGTAAAGTGCCTTTGCGGTAAAAAGAAAATATTGAGCATTTGTTGAAAATGCGTAACATCAAAAGAATGTGCAGTTTATTAAGAGGTAACAGAATTTAAACGTCTGTTTTCTTGCAGAGTTCGCAAATAGTCTGTGATTTACTCAAACAATCCCGCTAGTTCAAAAGAATTGATTTATGCCATTAGCTCACAGGCTGAAGGCATAAATTGTGCTAACTATTAACAGTAACGGGCATTATTGCAAACAATTCACCTGCAATTTTTCAGGCGATTGCTCTTTTATTAAGCTTACCACTAAACTCGAAGTTTCCAGCGAATGGCAGGCAGGTTGAGGTCTTAGCAGGGTGTCAAAAAACAT
>JALVDQ010000358.1 GCA_027008885.1 Thiotrichaceae bacterium
CTGTAACAGCGTCTCTGACTTGATCAGTGGCACATCACCGTAAGCGATAATCACCAGTGCATCATCGTCGATAAGGCTCTGCGCCTGTGCCACGGCATGACCCGTGCCTTTCTGCTCTGCTTGTTCGACCCAAAGCAAGTCGCCTGCCTTGTCTGTTGTCTGCTCAAATGCCTGCTCAATTACCTGGCGAACCTGTTGACCGCCGTGTCCATAAATAATCGCGGTTTTCTCAACATCAAGTTGCTGGCAGCTTTCGATCACATGTTGCAACATCGGTTTGCCGCCGATGGTGTGTAAAACCTTGGGCAGTGAAGAACGCATACGGGTGCCTTGTCCGGCAGCAAGAATAATGGGGAATAAGTTCATAAGCTTTATTTTCTATTGCTAGGTTTAAACTGGATCCATGTAAACCTCACGGATTCAGTGGGTAAAAAGTATAAAATGTAGCAGACCATACAACAATATTAACCAGACAAGAGGGATAAAAAGTAGCAAAAACAGGGGGGGGGGATGTGTCCTCTGACACACCCATCCCCCCCTTTTTTTATATATTTTCAGGTGGTTCTGCCGAGTTTCTCGGTTATAAAATCCATTACCTTGTCAAGTTCAATATCGGTGGCTTTTTCGTCTGTACGGGATTTGTATTCGATCTGTCCTGCTTTTAATCCGCGCTCGGAGATTACGATGCGGTGCGGGATTCCAATCAGTTCATGGTCTGCAAACATGGCTCCAGGGCGCATATTGCGGTCATCCAGGAGAATGTCATAGCCCGCGTCAATGAGTGATGCATAAAGCTTGTCTGCCTGCTTACGGACTTCTTCTGACTTGTGGTAGTTAACGGGAATAATGCTGAGCTGAAAAGGTGCCAGTGCGTCTGACCAGATAATGCCGTTGTCATCGTGGCTTTGTTCGATGCTGGCAGCAATGATGCGGGTAATTCCAATGCCATAGCAGCCCATGGTCATGGTTTCCGGTTTGCCATTCTCAGCCAGTACGGTGGCATTCATGGCTTCTGAGTATTTTTTGCCAAGCTGGAAAATATGCCCAACTTCTATGCCACGCAATATGCTGAGTGTCCCTTTGCCATCGGGGCTTGGATCACCTTCGACAACATTACGCACATCGACAAATTCAGGTTCAGGCAGGTCACGCCCCCAGTTTACGCCAGTGAGGTGCTTGCCGTCGATATTCGCACCACAGACAAAATCTGCCATATTCATGGTGGCGCGGTCGGCGTAGATTTTGGTTTTTAGACCAATGGGACCGATTGAGCCAGCATTGCAGCCAGCTGCTTCGCGCAGTTGTTCATCTGTGGCATAGCTTAGCGGAGCAGCCACGCCAGGCAGTTTTTCAGCCTTGATTTCATTTAGCTGGTCATTGCCCTGCATTAAAATTGTAACCACTGTGCCTTCTTCCTCGCCAGTTACAATCAGTGTTTTGATTGATTGTTTGGGATCAAGCTTGAGAAATTCTGAAACCTCGTCGATGGTATGCATATCCGGTGTATCAACGGTTTGCATTTCCTGAGTCGGTGCAGGGCGCTCGCCTGGAGGAGGCAGTGCTTCTGCCAGCTCGACATTGGCAGCATAGTCACTTTGATTGGAGAAGGCGATGGCATCTTCTCCTGAATCGGCGAGCACATGAAATTCATGCGAGGCACTTCCACCAATAGAGCCTGTATCCGCCAAAACCGCCCGAAACCTTAATCCCAGACGTGTGAAGATGCGATTATAGGCATCAAACATGACATCATAGGTTTGTTGCAGTGATTCCTGGGTAAGATGAAAGGAGTAGGCATCTTTCATAACAAATTCACGCGAGCGCATGACGCCAAAACGCGGGCGGACTTCATCACGAAACTTGGTCTGAATCTGGTAAAAGTTGATGGGTAATTCCTTGTAACTTTTTAATTCCTTGCGGGCATATTCGGTGATAATTTCTTCATGTGTTGGACCCAGACAAAACTCGGCACCCTTGCGATCCTTGAAGCGCAGTAACTCCGGACCGTATTGTTCCCAGCGACCGGATTCCTGCCACAGTTCAGCAGGTTGCACAACTGGCATTAATAATTCGATAGCGCCTGCCCGGTTCATTTCTTCGCGTACCACAGATTCAACTTT
>JALVDQ010000359.1 GCA_027008885.1 Thiotrichaceae bacterium
TGCCATTATGCAAACACAACGACAATTTAGCGCACTGGACACGAATGGCAAAAAGACCCGTTTTATCCAGCAGGCAGTAATTGAGCTGGGTTTAAAAAATGTTAACGTAATTCAGGCAAGAATCGAAAACTGGCAGGCAGAGAACCGCTTTGACGCGATTATCAGCCGAGCCTTTGCATCCATCCATGACTTTGTCAATGCTTCCTCAAGACACCTTGCGGAGGATGGCATTTTATACGCCATGAAAGGGCAGTTTCCCAAAGCAGAAATGGACTCCCTGCCAAAGGGATTCAAGCTAAAACAAACACATAAACTAAACGTTCCTTTTGTTGAAGGCGAACGTCATTTGCTTGAGATTAGAGCCTGGGAGTCTGTCTGAGAATAGTGCCACGCTCTTGTCGGGTTACACCAAGCTAACCTACAAAACTACCCATCCCCCCACTTTTTTATATATTTTCCGCGTGTGTTGATGAACAAAACACGGGAGCAATGCTTAAACGTGCTCTTCTGTCCTCTGTCATCAGTTCTCTGTCTTCTGATAACCCATCCCCCCTGTTTTTTGCATATTTTGTGTAGTTGTGTTGTGTTGAGTTGCGTAGGGTTGGTGCAGCCATGCGGAACCAACCAAAACCTGGTTGGTTGCGTAAACTCCACCAACCCTACAATTGTTATCATGGTGCGGAATGTCGGTTGAAGGCGAACGTCATTTACTTGAGATTAGAGCCTGGGAGCCTGTCTGAGAATAGTGCCACACTCTTGTCGGGTTACGCTTGGGCTAACCCGACCTACGGAACTACAAAACTACCCATCCCCCTGTTTTTTTTATATATTTTTCGCGTAGCTTGGCAGTTTCCAGTTTTAATGACTGGTTCCTGATGAACGGGTGATTTTGTTATAGACGTTGTATTTGCCCACGGGTTTTTTCATGGGAATGCGTTTAACTTCTTTTAGTGTTTTGGCATCGTACACAACGATGGCACCATCCATATCCCAGATGCTGACCAGTGCAAAGCGTCCGTCGCGGGTAAATTCTACATGCGCTGAGGTTTTTCCTGGGGAGGGGCGTAGTGTCCTGACGATTTTTAGCGTTTGTTTGTCAATAACGTGCATGGCATCCCTGTCTTTGCCAAAAAATACGTCAACCCAGGCATAGGGTGAGTTTTCATGGCTGCGCATAAAAAAACCAGTTCCCAGAGTAGGGATTTTTTTGATGAGCTTCCAGCTTTTCATATCAATAATACTGACCACATTTTCTTTTAGATTGGGCGTTGCCAGCACGGTTTGATTACCGCGTTTCCAGGTTATGCCAGAGCTTAAATGCGGCATTCCGGGTATATCAAGGTCAGCTACCTTGCGCCCGAGATCAAGATCAACCACCTGTCCTTTTCCTTTTCTGGATGCGCTTAAGACAAAGACATAATCCTGGTCAAACAGAAAATCATCCATAATGTCTTTTAAATAAATTCGGCGAATGGGAAATTGCCTGACCTTAGCCTCACCAGAGTCTTTGCGATAGTCATGTACCCAGTTTCCGAAACCTGCAGGGGGTGGGTTTTGATAGCTGATCTCCCACAGTTCGGGGCTGTCTTTGAGTGCTACCATAAAACTTTTGCGTGGTCTGGCGTCATACACGGCAGACACTCGTGAGGTTTTTCCCTGCTTGTCGAATACCGGAATAATCTTGACCAGGCTTAAATCATTGGCATCCAGAATGACCAGTGTATTAGGCATGTAGTTACCCACAACAAGATAACGGTCATCACTGGAAATGGCACTGTTGCGGGCATTGATGCCGACACGGATTTCTGCCACCATTTTAAGCTGGTAGAGATCAAACTTGCTAATCCAGCCATCGCGTGAGGTAAAATAAACATAGCGCCCGGTGGAATTATATTTGGGACCGCCATGCAAGCCAAAACGTGAGGGAAAACGGTAAATGGGCTCAAACTTGTCTCCATCCAAAACCGTTACATGGTGATCACCCGCTTCAACCACCAGAAAAATATTAAGCGGATCGGCATCAAAAACTGGTTTGCTGATATTTTTGTCAACGGGGTAGCTGATATGGCTGGCACGGATTTGTTTTTCACCCCACACAGGAGGCTGCTCCAGAGGTGTAAAAATATAGTCAAGCAGCGATTGAATTTGTGCCTTGCTGAGCTTTTTTGAGAAAGCCTGCATCTGCGTAGCGACCCGCCCTTCGGCGATTGTTTTGAAAGCCTTTTTTTTGTGCAAACGCTTTAGATTTGCAGGCAATAATGCAGGTCCACTGATTCCCAGACGATCTTTGCCATGACAGGCAGCACAGTGTTTCTGGTATAAAGCCTTTGCTTCGCTTAAATTGACTGTATTGGCAGTCGTCTCGGCAAGTAGCTGCCCCGAGAGTAAAATTCCGGCGATGAAAAATATATATTTAAACATGGAGGCAGGGTACTCATCTTCTTTAAAAATACCTTTGATTCGCATCAATAACTGTTTATATTTTTATGCTTTAAAATTTCTTATATTTTCATAAAAGGGGTATCAAATGATACGACTCTCCATGTTCTCTTTTTTTCTGCTTTTGATGCTACTGGGCAATACTATCCTGTTTGCTGACGAGCCAGAAGCATCTAAAATCATACTGCAACAGCCGCCCGCCTCGCTTAAACAATGGTATAAACCCGAGAACAAACGTAATGTCTGGCAGCATAATATGTTTAAGCTGCGGCGTGAATTGCAAGCCGTTGAGGAATATATGGCAGCAGGCGATCAGCCTCATACTGAAAAATGGGCGCTGGAATTGGTAAAACATTATAAAAAAATCGTCGATATGGTGCCAGAATGGGAAGATGAACTTGAGCTGGAATGGGCTGAAAAGTTGCAACTTTCTGCCAAACAGGGCGATTTTAAAGTTTTGAAAAAAGCCCTGAAAAAACTTAAAAACACTTGCAAGGGCTGTCATGGTGATTATCGGGCGCAGGTTGCGGCAATCTATCGAGCGCCTGATTTTAGTCAAATTCATGTTTTGCTAAATGGCACTAATGCTAAAAATGGCGATAAAAAAAGCTATCGGGACTTTATGAAAATTCTGATGCGTGATCTTAATCGCATAAAAATTGCCAGCTCGGATGGTAATTTAGACAGGGCAAAACAGTCATTAAAGGCACTCAGGAAAGGTATTACCTTGCTTCGCTCCAGTTGCGATAACTGCCATAAGGGGGATGAGGCAAAAAACTATTATCTGGGGAATAAAGCCAGCAACTTGCTGGAAAAGCTCGATACTGCAATCAGCACTGGCAAAAGCGGGCGAGCACTGGGTGAATTTGCCGTGCAAGCTTGCGCTCATTGCCATGGCAGTCATCGAATCATTTATGATTTAAAATCCGGGCTTGAATAAATGAGCACGACAAGCCTGAATCGGTGGGGCATGAATCTCAGGCTTTCAGCTTGTTTAAATTGAAACAATACGGCGCAATTCAAGCGGATTTATCAGCACAATATGGCTGTCATGCACTTCCAGCAAACCCTCCTGGCACAGACGCTTGAGGGTTCTGGAAAGTGTTTCGGGGGTCACTGAAATACGCGAAGCGACTACATGCTTGGGAATGGAGAGGTTTACTTCGGATCTGTCATTCATCTCTGGAGGGATGCCTTCAAGAAGAAAACTGATTAGACGATAGGTTGCATTGTGCAAGCTCAAGCGTTCTATCTCGCTAATAAGATTATGTAAACGCAGGCTCAGTGTTGCCATTACCTTAAAACAGGTTTTAGGAGAGCCTTCGAGTATTTTGGTATAGGCATTTGCATTAATCCTGAGCACTCTGGATTTTGCCAGAGCTGTTGCGTTTACGGGATAACCCGGAATCCCGCTGAAAATTATGGCTTCAGCAAACGTCATGCCTGGATTAATAATATCCACTACTTTTTCAGTGCCTTCGAACGATAAGAGGCTTAATTTTATTTTGCCTGAAACAAGAAGAAAAAAGTCTTTTGCTTTGTCCTGCTGCCTGAACAGCAGATCATCCGTATCTAAAGTACAAACACTAGTATGCTCCAAAACCTTTGAAAATTCAGCTTTTGTCAGATCCCGGAAAAGTGGGCACACTCGCATAGAATCTTGCAATATTTTCTCTAACTGCATTTTTATCCTTTTTATTATAGGAAATTGATTATAGGAAATTGGTAGTGGTGAAAGCTGTGTTTTGTAAGTCAGGTTAGCCTCGGCGTAATCCGACAAGATCACGATATTAATATCAAGTAAATCAACACTTTTAACCCATTATCAACCCATTACCGAAAAATTGATCCCCCTGAAACTTGATGAAGCAATTTGATTGAGTTTCAGGTAATTTTGGACAGAGTGTTTATTCTAATTGTACGCTTGATAAACATCAAGGACACTTCGTCTCAATTGACACTAAAGTTCAGGCTGAACACAATTTTTTTTATGTGAGGAAATGCGCTATGAGAGAAACCTTTACGAAGGGCATGGCAAGGAATATTTATTATGGAGGAGCTGTATTTTTCTTCCTACTCCTTGTTGGTCTGACTGTTGACACTGTCATCAGTTCCCCCAAACGAGACAATTCAGAAAATATTACCGAGCAGGTCGCTGCGGGTAAGCGACTCTGGGAAATGAATGATTGTATCGGTTGTCATTCATTACTCGGTGAAGGTGCTTATTTTGCACCTGAACTCGGCAATGTTTATACCCGTTTTGGCAAAAGTACCGATGCGATTAAAGGCTTTATCAAGAGCCGTCCAGCTAATGGTATTCCTGGTCGCCGGAGTATGCCACAGTTTAATTTTACGGATGAAGAGCTGGAGGCTTTGGCTCAATTCCTGAAATATGCTGATGGAATCAAGACTGCCAGAAACTGGCCACCAAATATTCAAGGGTAAGAAGGGAGATTACTAATGAAATATAAATCACAAAATGTTGCCAAGCTGTATTTTATCGCAGCGATTGGGCTTTTCATCGGACAAATCCTTTTTGGTGTCACAATGGGTTTGCAATATGTGTGGGGAGATTTCCTGTTCCCGGCATTGCCATTTAATGTCGCACGCATGGTGCATACCAATCTGCTAATTGTCTGGTTGCTATTTGGCTTTATGGGTTCAGCCTATTATCTGGTGCCTGAAGAATCGGAGCGGGAGCTTTATGCGCCCTGGCTTGCCAAGTTAATGTTCTGGATATTTTTGATCGCAGGCGCAGCAACCATTGTTGGTTACTTGCTGTTGAGCTATTCTGATTTGGCAAAGTTAACCATGAATGACCTGTTGCCAACCATGGGCCGTGAGTTCCTTGAACAACCAACCATTACCAAGCTTGGTATTGTTGTTGTTGCCCTGGCATTCCTGTTTAATATTGGAATGACAATTTTAACCGGTCGTAAAACAGTTGTTACTCTGGTATTGCTGACTGGCTTAACTGGTCTGGCAGTATTCTTCCTGTTCTCTTTCTACAATCCTGATAACCTCTTCCTGGACAAGTATTTCTGGTGGTGGGTTGTGCATCTCTGGGTAGAAGGCGTGTGGGAATTGATCATGGCATCTATTCTTGCCTTTGTATTAATCAAGATCACAGGTGTTGACCGTGAAATGGTTGAGAAATGGCTGTATATCATCATTGCAATGACCTTGATCACAGGTTTGGTAGGAACAGGACATCACTTCTTCTGGATCGGTTCACCTGATTACTGGCAGTGGTTAGGTTCTGTGTTCTCGGCATTAGAGCCAATTCCATTCTTTATGATGACTTTGTTTGCTTTCAATGTGGTTAATAAACGCCGTAGAGAGCATCCTAACAAGGCAGCAACACTCTGGGCACTGGGTACTGCGGTAATGGCTTTCCTTGGTGCAGGTGTTTGGGGATTCCTTCACACACTGGCTCCCGTTAACTTCTACACCCACGGTACGCAAATCACAGCAGCTCACGGACACATGGCATTCTATGGTGCTTATGTCATGGTTGTGCTGACAATGATTTCATACTCAATGCCTATTATGCGTGGCAGAACAGCAAACAATGAAAAATCACAAACACTTGAAATGTGGTCTTTCTGGCTGATGACTGTTTCAATGGTATTTATTACATTGTTCCTGACAGGTGCAGGTATCCTGCAAGTCTATTTGCAGCGCTTCTCCGACAGTCCATTACCTTTTATGGTAACGCAGGAGAAAATCGCACTATTCTACTGGTTGCGTGAGCTTGCCGGGCTGGTCTTCCTGATTGGCTTACTGCTTTATGTGTATAGTTTCTTTGCAAAAGGCAGAGAAGTTGGTGAAATCAAGGCAGTTCCAGAAGCAGCCTGAGTACGCCAATAATCAATAAAGAAAAATACCGCCTCAGGGCGGTATTTTTTTGCATATTATTTGCTTGCACAGAGGACAGTTGTTTTCCTTGTATACAATCTCTGTAGTTCTCTGCGAATATCTCTGTGTTCCTCAGGGTTTAAGTTCGTTTTTTTTAATGTCTGTCGAACAGCCTCTCCTGATATTGAATCAACGATTTTGCATTCTATCAACCGATCTGCCAATAACTGCAATATCCAGTCAAAACGACCTTCTGGTGCTGATGAACAAGCCGTTGCTACTAGAAAAGCCTCGCCTTCGCCATCCAGCTTTTTAGATCGGTACCGTTTTTGAACTTTTGGATTGAGTGCAGACTCGATACCTTCTACAACAAAACGTTTACGAACTCTTTCTACTGTCAAGCGACTACAATAGACTGCTTTTGCAATATCCGTATCTTTCAATGAGCCTGCCTCTGATGTCTCAGTATTATAAATAATAGACACCCGTCATATTTACGAGTAGTATTAAAATATGACGGATAAAAAAAGATATCTTGAAACTAAAATAAACTTACTTCTAGAGATGTTTCCAGCCGTAGCTGTTATTGGTGCCCGGCAATGTGGAAAATCTACTCTGGTTAAAAAAATTCGCCCCGACTGGAATTATTATGACCTGGAAAGCCCCGATGACTATCAATTAATTACTAATGACCCAGTGGCTTTTTTTAGTACACATGAAGGAAATATCATTATTGATGAGGCTCAACAATACCCTGAACTTTTTAAGGTGCTTAGAGGTGTTATTGATGCTGACAGAAAAACCAAAGGCAGATTTTTGCTCACAGGCTCCAGTTCCCCTCATATTGTTAAAGGAATAACAGAGACTCTGGCTGGAAGAATTGCAACGCTAGAAATGTGGCCGTTTAAGCAAGGAGAGTTCTATCAAGTAGCACTCACGCCTTTGTATGAAAAAATCATAGACAACAATACAAAAGCTTCTGACTTTCTTTCAATAAAGCCAGTTTGTAGCCCGTCACAAGCTATAAAACTATGGTATAAGGGAGGTTTCCCTGAGCCTCTTATTGAGAGCGATAATAACCCGGATTATTATCGACACTGGATGGAAAACTATATTGCAGACTATGTAAGTCGTGATATACGGAGTCTATTCCCTCGGCTAAATATACATAACTTTAGGCGTTTTCTAACGTTACTGGCACAATTTTCTGGTCACCAGCTAAATATGAGTCATATTGCCAGATCACTGGAAGTGAGTGTATCTACCGTTAAGGATTACCTTGATATTGTTCATCAAACATTCCTCTGGAGAAACCTTGAACCCTACACAAAAAACCCACTCAAAAAAGTACAAAAAGCCAATAAAGGTTTTTTCAGGGATCAGGGCTTATTGCATTATTATCTAAAAATAAAAGATGTAGATCAGCTACTCCTGCACCCAGTTGCAGGCTTTTCATTTGAAAGTTTTGTCATTGAAGAAATAATACGCGGCTTACAAGCCACAATGGCAACACAACTGAGTTTTAACTACTACAGAACAAAAGATAAATCAGAAATCGACCTGATTATTGAAGGTGATTTTGGTGTGATACCCATCGAAGTCAAATTAGGTTCAACCATTAAAAGGCAATCTCTATACGCTTTAGAAAACTTTATATCAGACATAAAATGTAACTATGGTATTGTTATAAACAGGGGAAAGCGAATAGAGCTACTCTCCGAGAAGATCATCCAAATACCTGTTCATTTTATTTGATAAACAGGATGGAGAACTCTATGGACTATCCATCAGAAGACGGAAGACCCCCTATTGAGGAACGAAACCCAAGACCACGCAGAAAGGAAGCTAACGTGCTTTGTTGGGCTTCCTGCTGTACAACCCATCCCCCCCTGTTTTTGCATATTTTATAACTCAAGTTTCGGAGTTCAAAAATAACATAGAAACACTGATTCCAGTTATTCAGTTTAAGTAACACAGAGAGTCGCAGAGTTTTTCGCAGAGAACCACGGAGGTGCAAACGAATAATAAGTAAGGGACAGGCATGAGCGCTGTCCCTTACTGCATG
>JALVDQ010000360.1 GCA_027008885.1 Thiotrichaceae bacterium
CCTATGCGTTCCCATCGTGGACGATGGGAACGAGATGATCAGAAATTAGACTATATTCACCAAAATCCTGTAAAACGTGGCTATATTGATACTGCAGAAGACTGGCGGTATTCGAGCGCCAGAAATTATGCGGGTAAAGACGGCTTGATTGAGATCTTTACTTCCTGGTGATTTATTGACTTGACGCTGGAGCGTCTATCTATGCGTTCCCATCGTGGACGATGGGAACGAGATGATCAGAAATTAGAACATGTACTGACTTATTTCTGTCTTCACTCCTCTGTCTTCTGTCCTCAGTCACCCATCCCCCCACTTTTTTATATATTTTATGCTAGAATGCCGGATTTTACAGCCTGGGCTCATTATGTCAGATAACAGCACTCCCCTAACCTATCGTGATTCCGGTGTCGATATTGACACTGGCAACGCGCTTGTCGAGCGTATCAAGCCACACACTAAACGCACCATTCGCCCTGAGGTCATGGGGGGGCTGGGTGGTTTTGGCGGTTTGATGGCGATACCCGAAGCTTATCAGCAACCGATTCTGGTTTCTGGTACTGATGGTGTCGGCACCAAGCTGAAACTTGCGATTGATCTGGAAATTTATGACAGCATCGGCATTGATCTGGTCGCCATGTGCGTCAACGATATTATTGTCACGGGTGCCGAGCCACTGTTTTTTCTTGACTATTATGCAACTGCCAGGCTCGATAATGATATTGCCGAGGACGTGATTAAAGGCATCGCGGATGGTTGTGTCGAATCCGGTTGCGCCCTGATTGGTGGTGAGACGGCGGAAATGCCGGGTATGTATGCGCAGGGTGATTTTGATCTGGCAGGATTCAGCGTCGGCGTTGTGGAAAAATCAGAAATTCTTGATCCTGCCAATGTCAAGGCAGGTCAGGTGCTTCTGGGACTCGCTTCCAGTGGAGCGCATTCCAACGGTTATTCACTGATTCGCAAGGTCATTGAGGTAAGTGGAGCCAATCTGAATGACGAGTTTCATGGCACAACGCTGGGCAAGGCACTGCTGGCACCGACCACGCTCTATGTCAAACCCGTTCTGGCAGCCTTGAAAAAGCACAATATTCATGCGATTGCACACATTACAGGCGGCGGACTGACTGAAAACCTGCCAAGAGTAATGCCACAAAACAGCAAGGCAGTCATCGCCCTGGATAGCTGGAAAAGAAACCCTGTTTTTGACTGGTTGCAGCAACAGGGCAATATTGAAGAGCAGGAAATGCTGCGCACTTTCAACTGCGGCATAGGCATGGTACTGGTCATAGACGAACAGGAGGCAGATTCTGTTCAGGCAAGCTTTAATGATTTCGGCATTGGCAATTCAATCATAGGCTCCATTCAGACATCAGAACAAAGCGATCCACACATTGAATACATCTAGACAGAACAAGCAGGACAGGGATAGCCAGAACAGCAAAGCACCCAGGCTGGTCGTTTTAATCTCAGGCAGTGGCAGCAATCTGCAACAATTTATTGATCAAACCGCAGCCGGCAAGCTCAATGCCGAGATCAGTGCGGTAATTAGCAACCGTGCCGACGCTTATGGCTTGCAACGCGCCGAAAAAGCGGGCATTGAAACCGTGGTGCTGGATCATACCCGCTTTATTGACCGTGAAGCATTTGATGATTCACTCGCGCAAGTGATTAACAGCTATCAGCCAGACCTGATTATTTTAGCCGGTTTTATGCGTATTCTGAGTGAGCCTTTTGTGAAACAGTTTGCGGGCAAACTGCTCAATATCCACCCTTCCCTGCTCCCCAAATACAAGGGCTTGCATACTCACCGACGCGCACTTGAAGATGGACAAAAACAGCATGGAGCCAGCGTTCATTTTGTAATTCCCGAGCTGGATGCGGGAGAAGTGATTATGCAGGGAATCGTCCCTGTCAAGGAAACAGACACGGAAGAGACGCTTGCAGATCGTGTTCACCAGATTGAGCATATTATCTATCCCGAAGCGGTCAGGCTGGTTCTTGAGGGAGAACTTGAAACACTGGAGAAACCCGTTAAGGTTTACCTGCAAGACGCATAAGACTATTTAAAAAACAAATACCCATCCCCCCCTTTTTTTATACATTTTTAAA
>JALVDQ010000361.1 GCA_027008885.1 Thiotrichaceae bacterium
AGGCACTTCAACAATCTTTATATTGGCATTATATTTGTTTGCAGTCGCTTGTAACATATCGCGCACCGCTAGTGCAATCTCATGGCTTTTACGTTCGCGCGCATGTTTATCCGTCAGATTGACAACAATATCACCCAGATTCGAGCCTTTGCGCAAATAGTATTGACGTACCAAACCATTGAAGTTGATCGGTGCTGCCGTGCCTGCATAGGTTTGGTAATCACTGATTTCTTCCACTTCATCCAGTTGTAGCGAAAATTCATTCAGGACTCTGGAGGTTTGCTCCAGGGTTGTGCCTTCTGGCATATCGAGCACAATCTGAAATTCTGACTTGTTATCAAATGGCAGCATTTTCAGAATTACTTTTTCAAGTGGAAATGCCAATGAAACAGCTGCTGCAATCAGCACAGGAATCAACACAAAAAGGAGGAAAAAACGTTTAAAACCACCGCCTTTCTCTTTTAAAAACGGACCCATAACCTTGTTAAAGAAGCGCTTTGTTCTGGTTTCGCCGTGATCTTCCTGATGATGTTCAAAATTAACCCTGGCAAGAATTTTGTTTGTTAGCCACGGCGTCACAATATAGGCAACCCCCAGTGACAACAACATTCCAATACTCGCGTTGATCGGGATCGGGCTCATATAAGGTCCCATCAGACCGGTTACGAATGCCATTGGCAGCAGCGCCGCGATTACCGCAAAGGTCGCCAGAATGGTCGGACCACCAACCTCATCAACCGCATAGGGAATCACCTCGGCAAGTTTTCGCTTGCCGCCCAGTGCCATGTGACGATGGATATTTTCGACCACCACAATGGCGTCATCCACCAGAATACCAATTGAAAAGATCAGCGCAAACAGGGATACTCGGTTTAGTGTGAATCCCCATGCCCAGGATGCAAACAGCGTCAGTGCCAGCGTAATAATCACCGCGACTCCGACAATAATGGCTTCCCTGAAGCCCAATGTAAGCCAGATAAGAATCACAACAGCGAATGTTTCGATGATTAACTTGTGAATCAGCTTGTCTGATTTGGCTTTGGCAGTGTCACCATAATTGCGCGTCACCGTAACATTGACACCCTCAGGTATAAATGTACCTTTTAACTGCTCGATACGCTTGATGATATTATTGGAAACATCCACCGCATTCACACTGGGCTGCTTTGCAATCGCAATGGTGACGGCTGGAGACTTGATACCCGGCTGCAAATTTTTATCTTTATGCGCAATACCTTGTCCGGTATTGAAGCTGACATAGGTCTCCGGAGAATCTGCGCCCAGTGAAATGGTCGCTACATCTCGCAAATAAACAGGGCTGCCATCAAACACACCTACTACCATGTCACCAATTTCTTTTTCTGTTGACAAAAAGGTGCCCGCGACAACCTGTACCTCGGTATTATTATCCACCAGAGAAACCGCGTCAGTGGCGGTACTGCTTGCCTGCAACGAAGTGCGTATATCATTTAACGAGAGGTTATAGCCAGAAATTTTGGCACTGTCCAGCAGCACATGAACCACCCGTTGTGCACTGCCAACCGTATAGATCTGGCGCGTACCCGGCACACGTTTTAATTCAGCTTCTATGGCATGAGCGACCTGGGTTAATTCTTCGGCACCACGTTTGTCATCTTCTGTCCAGAGTGTCAGCGTCACAATCGGTACATCATCAATACCCTTGGGTTTGATAAGTGGATAGCCCACCCCCAGTTTTTGCGGCAACCAGTCCTGATTGGAGGCGATTTTATTATACAGGCGAACCAGCGCGACGGTTCGGTCTACACCCACCTTGTACTGTATTGTCAGCATCGACATGCCTGGCAATGAGGTCGAATAAATATGCTTGAGATCCTTTATCTCGGATAGCACCTGCTCTGCGGGTGTGCTCACAAGGTTTTCAACTTCCTGTGCGCTTGCTCCCGGAAACGGGATAAAAATATTCGCAAAGGTTACATTGATCTGCGGATCTTCTTCACGCGGAGTAACCATTACCGCAAACAAGCCTAACAGCAGACCAACCAGAGCCAGAAGCGGGGTAATTTCAGTTAATAAAAACTTTTTGGCTATGCGCCCGGATATACCCATTTTTTCACCAGAATTACTCATGGCTTGCAGTCTCATGTTTGTTTGCGAGTTTTTTAAACTTTTCTTCACGCAACAATTTTAAATTTACTGCTGCGTGCACAGGATCAAGCGCAATGCGTTCACCCTCATCGAGACCGGCAAGCACGCGGATTTTTCCATCCGAAGTAGGATTTCCCAGACGCACTTGCCTTAACATTGGAACATTATTTTCATCCACAACATACACGCCTGTGACCTCGCTGCGGTATGCCACCGCAGAAGCCGGTATCAGAAGGTGCTTTTGCTTGCCAATAACAAAGCCCATTTTAACGAACACACCAGGAAACAAGCCTTTTACCGCCGAACCGAGTAAGGCTCGCACTTTAAAGGCATTGGTTTTGGGATCAGCATAAGGGAAAAAGGTTAATTTTTTGACTGGAATGCCCACCTTGTCATCTTCAACAAAGATTCTTGCCGATTTATATTTTCTTACTTTAAGAATAAGGCGCTGGGGGATATTTGTGACTGCGCGCAATTCGGACAAGGAGATACCCGTCATTATCGGTGAACCCGGAGCAACCACCTCGCCTAACTCAACGTGTCTTTCGACCACAATCCCGCTATAGGGAGCAAACACCTCAGTATAACCTAGCTGTTGCCCTGCCTTGTTTAAACCCGCTTTGGCAGCAGCCAGACTGGATTTTGCCGCCGCCAGCCCCGCCTTGGCAACCTTCAGGCTTGCTCTGGCAGATTCCAGACGTGCCAGTGATGAACGCATTTTGCCTTCAGCCTGATCATACTGGGAGCGCGTCAATATGCGTTTGGCATATAAGCCCTTAACCCGATTGTACTCGGAACGGGCAACCGTATAATTTGCCATTGCTTCCTTGGCTGCCGCCTCAGCCTGAACAACTGCTGCCGACGCCTTGCTAATAGCAGCTTTTGATTCATTTACCGCAGCTTTTGCCTGTTGCAAGCCGGACTTTTGATTTTCGGAAGAAATTCTCGCAAGAAGAGAACCTTTTTTTACATAATCACCGACATCATGGCTTACCTTGCTGATCACCCCCGCTGTTTGGGCAGAAACCGTACTTTTATTCACCGCTTCTATTTCACCATCAAGCATCTGGTAGTCAAGCACTGTTTCTTTGACAACCTTGCTGGTTTCAAGCTTGCTGACCTCTGCTTTTACGACTAATGGTAGGACTGCTACGACTAAACCAATCAAAAATGCAGGCTTAAATAAGTCTCTCATGTTAAAATTCTCTCTAGTGTACGTTTAGTTGGCTTTACTGCTACGTCATAATGTCATGTTGCTTATACGCTGTGTATTATAACAAGCTATATTAGAGATAACTAATATACCGTGTTTTTATTAAGTGTATCAATACCTGGCATAACACATTGGCATAACACATTGGCATAACACATTGGCATAACACATTGGCATAACACATTGGCATAACACATTGGCATAGCACACTGGCATGATACAGTAGACCCACTATTTCCAGACAGACCTAAAGTCACTCATTCAGGATATAGTCTGTAGAAACACTTTCAAGCAACAAACAAATATAAAAAAAGAAAAACTGATCATTACATTAGGCACAAAACAAAATGAAAAAAATAATCTTAATGACCTGCATCTCTGCTTTAACATTAACTTATAGCATTAACTCATACGCAAAAATATATAAATGGACAGACTCCAGAGGAGTTGTACATTATTCAGCCACACCGCCTGCAATCAAAAAGAAAGCAAAGCAGAAAGTAAAAAATATAGAAAATGAAATCCGTATGGCGGCTGGAAAACACCGCAAACATCATAAATCAAACAAAAAAAATACAAAAAAATCAGAACAAAGCGAACAAAATCAGCAAGATTCAGAGTTATCCGGTCCGGATAAAAAACTCATAGAGTATTGCAGAAGCCAGCGCAATAATCTCAAGACTCTAAAGAATAACTTTAGAAATATCTGGATTGATACCAAAGGCAAAAAAATCAGGCTCAATCAAAAACAGCGACAGGAAAAAGTGGACTACCTGAAATCACGCATCGAAAAAGACTGCAAGGAAGTTAAAACAACAGATTCTTAAAACCAGTTTGCTATTCCTGAACAGGCTTCTTGAGAGTATGATACTCTTCTACATACTTTGTTACATTCACAGCAGAAGGAGTTTATCATGCCCCTGATCAGCATAGAAACCAATCAGCCTCTTGATAATCAGGAGGTACTTGAGTCGATTTCAGCAAAAACGGCTGAGCTTTTAGGTAAGCCGGAAAGTTATGTGATGGTTAAATACAGGCAAAACAACACCATGTTATTTGCCGGTAATGAGCAACCTCTAGCCCACGTTAAGCTAAAGAGTCTGGGCTTGCCTGAAGAGCAAACAGCGCACTACTCAGAAAAAATCTGCGAGCTAATACAGGAATACTTTAATGTATCAGCTGCCAGAGTTTATATTGAATTTTCCAGTCCGCAACGCCATCTCTGGGGATGGAATTCAACAACTTTCTAATATCACCCATCCCCCTGTTTTTTACATATTTTTGCGTAGGTTGGATTAGCGTAGCGTAATCCGACATAGTGCCGCGATCTGTCGGGTTACGCTTGGGCTAATCCGACCTACATAACTAAAACTACCCATCCCCCCTGTTTTTAATACTTTTTGGCTGCTTGATTTAAACCCTGAGCAATTTAAGCAATAGTTCTTTGTCCAGAGCAATCCCTCTATCCTTCAGGCTTTCCAGCAGAAAAGCTTCTGCATGCTCAAGCAGGCGTTGTGTTCTGCTGATGGAGTCTATTGCAAGACTTTCGCTTACTTGCTCAACAGGGAATTGTTCCTGATAAACCAGTGAAATAACCTGACGCCACTGGTTTGGCAGTGTTGCCATGATTTGATAGCAGCTATCTTTGGCATTTTTTTCGACCAGCTCGTCGGGAAGTGACACATTGTTATCGGGTATGATGTCTTCAATATGTAATGCTTCAAAAGGCTGATAAAACTCGCCTGTTTCTTCTTCTACCATGCTTTCTGCCTGGCTCACCGGATCTTCTGGAAGTTCAGCCTCAAGTGAAATATCTTTCTCGTGCAATGAAGTTTCGCGGGTTTCTTCTGCGAGAACTTCATGGACAGTTTTAATCAGTGTCTGGTATAGTTTTTCATCCCTGTTTTCAAGTTCGTCCCATTTTAACTGCAATCTGAGTATGACTTCATCACGAATGTCTTCCATAGTTGGATAGGATGCTGGTAAATCACCATTTGCTCTCAAATAGCTTAATTCACGCCGAATATACTGCTCAAGACGAGACAACAGGGGTTGCAGTTGTTGTTCTGATTCCTTATGACTTTCTTTTGAAAAATTACTGAGCTTCGTTTTTAGCTGTTTTATCCGGTTACGACGACTTTTACGTTTCCAGTTTTCCCTGCCGCTTATTTTCGCCTGATGTTTTTTTACCTGTCTGACGAGTTCTTTTACTGCCTGATTCAGTGCATTTGCTAGTTTTTCATCCGTTTCTTTCGCCAGTAATATTTTTCTGGGTGGAATATGTAAACGCAAGGTAATTCGGTATTTGTCCTTAAAGTATTCAACAGTTACATGTATTTTGCTCTGGTTTAAATGATAGTTTTCCAAAAGTGAATCAAGATGATCATTCAGGGTCTTTTTAACTGTCTTTCTGACAGACTTTAACTGTCCTTTTTGTAGATTTCTTGCTGTGAATTGTATGTCCATTGTACTCTCCTTATTATGTATTGGTGAACTCTTTCGGGAGACTATATCTTTCAGACACAAAAATTCTGTCATCCAGGTGACTGATTACAAATATTTTTGGATTGCGCCATCCTGGGAGGCTGTCTGGGAATAGCCAAAAACTGGCTCAAACCTGAGTCACGAGCTCCTGATTTCACCTGAAACCAGGAGAAACAGAAATAGTTACCTACAACAAACTATTTTGAAAGATTGCTTTGTGCACATCACCAATACTGATAATCCCGACTATTTTGTCATCCTCGGCAACAGGTATACGCCTGATCTTGTTTACGCACATCATTGATGCTGCTTTCATAATAGGCATATCAGGAGACACGGTAGAAACCACTTTGGTCATAATGTCACTGGCAACCAGTTGTAATGTATCTGCATAATCCTTTTCCATCGCTTCAAAATCAGGACGACCTTCTGCAGCGATGGTTGCCATGTCGGGGAACATTTTGGTCAACAGGTCTTTTTCAGAGACGATGCCTATGATTTTATCATTTTCATCCACAATGGGTAAGCCACTGATTTTATTAAAACACATTGTATTTGCAATTTCTTTAACCGGAGTATCTGCTTTAGCAGTTTTTACACCTGTTGTCATGATTTCTGATACTTTCATTTAGAATCCTCGTAAAAATAATAAAGTTTAAGCTGAGTATATAAGGGAGCTCAGGCAAAACTGGATAATATAATAGCATTGATGCAAATCAAAACGTATATCTACTAAGGCTATTAGGGACGACAGTAAAAATGCAGGGTTTACTCTGCTATCCCCTGCCCTGTAATTGTATATTCAGCCTGGGTAAAGTGAATACGCCGTATACTTTGGGATAACGCACTCATCCGAATCGCTACAGATTCAGGAAAAATAAAAATAAATGAGCGTTTCATAATGAAAAAGAAATCTTTACCAAAAGAAGAATACTCCATAACCGGTTTTGCTGATGTGGTTTCGTCGCCAATTTTCTATTCGGTTATTATACTGACGATAATTTTGGGTCTGGCATCTGTATTTGGTTTTTTTCAAAATCCATTAAGGCTCAAGTTAATTATTGACCTGATTAGCCAGCGTGTGTCTATTTCAAAAGTTGAGAATAAAACCGCAACGGAATATCCGTCAAATACTGAAAACAGCAAGGCTTCATTGATTAACGACTTATATCCGGACACCTATAAAAAACTAAAAATCATCTATCAAAGGGATGGCAAAATAACGGCTTCATCATTAGATGATAGTCGCTATAGTATTCTTAAAGATATTGATGAAAAAAATTCTTCTGATGAGGATGCGTCCCTAAACAGCATGATTCCAGTAAGTCTTGATTACAATATTTCATCCCCACACTTCTGGGGAAAGTTAAGCCAGAAAAATCCAACGGAAAATTTGCTGACTGATATTCAGCTTTCGCCCTATGATTCTCTGCAAACAGGTGATTCTATCTACTCACTGAAAGTTAAGCAGCGCATCTAAAATTTTCGTTTCAATCCCGGTTCTCAGACAGGCTCCCAGTCAGCTGTTTGATTAATGCCTCCCTGATTTGATTCTGCCTGTTCTGGTCTTTAATAAAGCCATTTGCTCCTGTTACATAAAAAATATCTTCTGCTATTTCTCCCAATGTCGAAATTTTTGCACCATGAATATTTATACCTTGCGCATAAAAAACCTGTGCAATACGGGTTAATAATCCTGGCTGGTCTGTGGTTCTGATCATAATCAGTGTTTGTTGACGAGTCTTGTCTTCATCAAATTCAACCTGTGTCTGTGTCTCGAAGTGCTTTAATTGGCGTGGCATTCGCCGATGCTTAAAGTCATAGCTAAAATCTTCTGTTTGCAGATTTTTTTCTATTGCCACAAGTAATTGCTGTTTGTCAGCCGGGTTGCTCAAGAGCTCTCCTTCGGTTGTCAGCAGATTAAAGGTATCCAGTGCATAGCCGTCATTGCTGGAGAAAATCCGTGCATGCACAATCGTCAAGTTCTGCTGTTCAATTGCTGAAGTTATTTTCACCATCAAATCAGGTTGATCTTTGGCATAGACAAATAGCACCGTGCTGTCTTTGCGATCATTTTCGCGTATATCAATAATTATTTGATTGTTGCCGGATTTGCTCTGGCAGTGTATCTGGCTGATATGCCAGCTGAGTGATTCTACCGAGTGTTGTAGTATATAGTCGTCATTAAAGCGGCTCCAGAAATCTGTATTGAGCTGCTTTTCTTCGCATTTTTCTGCTTGATGGCTATTGACCTGCTGATGGCTATTATCCTGCTGATGGCTTTTAGTTAGCTGATGGCTCACTGCGCTTTTCTTGTTTTCAATAAAGTTTCTGGTATTTTCGTTGTTTAAATGACCATATTGCAGATATTTACGCGTCGATTGATAAAGTTCTCTTAACAGTGAGTGTTTCCAGCTATTTAACAGGGTGGGATTAGTGCCACGTATATCGCAAATTGTAAGCAAATAAAGATAATCGAGGCGTTCCTGGCTGACTACAATATTTGCAACCTGTTTGATCACCTCG